>NZ_JBIVMI010000014.1:113111-216690 GCF_044753005.1 Kitasatospora sp. NPDC088548 | reverse complement strand
CCCCGTCATCACCCTCGACGCCCGACGACGCGACAGCGCCAAAAGCGCCCTCATCACCCTCGTCGAACACGCCCTCCTCGCCCGCCTCCGCTGAGTGCGCGTCCGCTGAGACGAAGCGGCCCACGGACCTCGGGGTCCGTGGGCCGCTTCGTGGTCCGGTCCTGTTCGGTCCGGTGCTGTTCGTCGGTCCGGTGCTATTCGGTGGGCTCCAGCCCGGACCTGATCAGGCCGTAGGTGTAGGCGTCCTCCAGGGCCAGCCAGGAGGCCGCGACCACGTTGTCGGCCACCCCGACGGTGGACCAGCTGGAGGTGCCGTCGGTGGACTCGATCAGCACGCGGGTCTGCGAGCCGGTGCCGTGCTGGCCCTCCAGGATGCGGACCTTGTAGTCCACCAGCTCCAGCGTGGCCAGCTGCGGGTAGATCCCCTCCAGCGCGGCGCGCAGCGCCTTGTCCAGCGCGTCCACCGGACCGTTGCCCTCACCGGTGGCGATCTTCCGTTCGCCCTTGGCCCAGAGCTTCACCGTCGCCTCGTTGCCCGGCTTGCCGTCCGGGCCCTGCTCGCTGATGGTCCGCCAGGACTCCAGGGTGTAGAAGCGGTCGCGGCTGCCGCGCACCTCGTCCCGGAGCAGCAGCTCGAAGGAGGCGTCGGCGGACTCGTAGGTGTAGCCGAGGTTCTCCTGCTCCTTGACCTTGGCGACCACCCGGCCGGCCAGGTCGCGGTCGGTGGAGAGGTCGTAGCCGAGCTCCTTGCCCTTGAGCTCCACCGAGGCCCGGCCGGCCATGTCGGAGACCAGCATCCGCATGGTGTTGCCGACCGTCTGCGGGTCGATGTGCTGGTACAGGTCCGGGTCGACCTTGATCGCGGAGGCGTGCAGGCCGGCCTTGTGGGCGAAGGCCGAGAAGCCGACGTACGGCTGGTGGGTGGAGGGGGTCAGGTTGACCACCTCGGCGATGGCGTGCGAGATCCGGGTCATCTCGGCGAGGCTGCCGGGCGGCAGCACCCGGCGGTCGTACTTGATCTCCAGCGCCCCGACCACCGGGAACAGGTTGGCGTTGCCGACCCGCTCGCCGTAGCCGTTGGCGGTGCACTGGACGTGGGTGGCGCCGGCGTCCACCGCGGCCAGGGTGTTGGCGACGGCGCAGCCGGTGTCGTCCTGGGCGTGGATGCCGAGCCGGGCGCCGGTCCGCGCCAGCACGTCCGCGACGATGTCCCGGACGCCGGCCGGGAGCATCCCGCCGTTGGTGTCGCAGAGCACGACGACGTCGGCGCCGGCCTCGTGCGCGGCGCGGACCACCGCGAGGGCGTACTCGCGGTTGGCCTTGTACCCGTCGAAGAAGTGCTCGCAGTCGATGAAGACCCGGCGGCCCTGGGCGCGCAGGTGGGCGACGCTGTCCCGGACCATCTCCAGGTTCTCGTCCAGCGTGGTGCGCAGCGCCAGCTCGACGTGCCGGTCGTGGGCCTTGGCGACCAGGGTGACGACCGGCGCGCCCGAGGTGACCAGGGCGGCCAGCTGCGGGTCCTCGGCGGCCTTCCCGTCGGCCCGCCGGGTGGCGCCGAAGGCGACCAGCTGGGCGTGCTTGAGGTCCAGCTCGGCGGCGGCGCGGGCGAAGAACTCGGTGTCCCGGGGGTTGGCTCCGGGCCAGCCACCCTCGATGAAGCCGACTCCGAAGTCGTCCAGGTGCCGGGCAATGGTCAGCTTGTCGGCCACCGTGAGGTTGATGCCCTCGCGCTGCGCGCCGTCGCGCAGGGTGGTGTCGAAGACGTGGAAGCTGTCGTCGGTGCGGCTGCTGGCCTCGGTCATGGCCGTGGAATCTCCGTTCGGGGAGGTCGTACTGCTTGCCGGGATGGCTGCGTCCGATCGCCGCCGGCTCCTGCCGGCGGACCACGCTCCACTGTCCAGCATCCCGCGCGCACCCGGTGTCTCTCGGCCCCTTGTGGGGGCTCCGGCCGGTCCGGGGTAAACAAAAAGACCCCTCGCGGGTGCGAGAGGTCTGCGCGCGGGTCTGGACGCTGGTGGTCGCTCCGCATCGGGTGGTGCGGAAGCGGTCACTGCGGACCGGCGCGCCTGCTGCTAATAATCAGCGAAAGCGAGGACACCCTCGCAGTCTCGCACATCATCCACACTCCGGCCCGGCCGTCTCGCGATCCGAAACGGCGCAGGCCGGAGGCGGTGTCGGGTCAGACGATCTTGTGCAGCCAGCCGTGGGTGTCGGGGGCCTGGCCGCCCTGGACGGCGAGCAGGGCCTTGCGCAGCTCCATGGTGACCGGGCCGGGCTCACCGGTGCCCACGGTCCAGTCGGCGCGGGCGGACTTGACCGAGCCGACCGGGGTGATGACGGCGGCGGTGCCGCAGGCGAAGACCTCGGTGAGGGTGCCGTCGGCGTTGCCCTGCTTCCACTCGTCGGTGGAGATCTTCCGCTCCTCGACGGCGTAGCCGAGGTCGGCGGCGAGCTGGAGCAGCGAGTCGCGGGTGATGCCGGGCAGCAGCGCGCCGGACAGCTCCGGGGTGACGATCCGGGCGTCCCTGCCCTCGCCGAAGACGAAGTACAGGTTCATGCCGCCCATCTCCTCGATCCACCGGTGCTCGGCGGCGTCGAGCCAGACGACCTGGTCGCAGCCCTTCTCGGCGGCCTGCGCCTGGGCGATCAGCGAGGCGGCGTAGTTGCCGGCGCACTTGGCGGCGCCGGTGCCGCCGGGCGCGGCCCGGACGTACTCCTCGGAGAGCCAGACCGAGACCGGCTTGATGCCGCCGGGGAAGTAGGCGCCGGCCGGCGAGGCGATGATCATGAAGAGGTAGGAGTTGGCCGGACGGACACCCAGGCCGACCTCGGTGGCGAACATGAAGGGGCGCAGGTAGAGGCTCTGCTCCGGCTGGTTCGGGACCCAGCCCTGCTCCTGCTGGACCAGCAGCTCGACCGCCTCGACGAAGGTCTCGACCGGCAGCTCCGGCATCGCCAGCCGGCGGGCCGAGGCCTGGAAGCGGGCCGCGTTGGCCTCCGGGCGGAAGGTCGCGATCGAGCCGTCGGCCTGGCGGTACGCCTTGAGGCCCTCGAAGATCGACTGGCCGTAGTGGAGCGTCATGTTCGCCGGGTCGACCTCCAGCGGCGCGTACGGCGCCAGCTGGGCGTCGTGCCAGCCCAGACCCTCGGTCCAGCGGATGGTCACCATGTGGTCGGTGAAGACGCGCCCGAAGCCTGGACTGGCCAGCCGGGCCTCGCGCTCCGCGTCGGACAGCGGGTGGGCGGAGGGCTTGAGGTCGAACGTGATGGGCGCCTGGGTGGGCGTGCTCATGGCTGTGTGTCCTTCACCGTGGGGTTTGTCCGGGCCGCCTCCGTCGGGTGAACGTTTCGGCGAACGAACGCACGACGGCACGGCCCACTGTCGATACTCGCATCCAGAGGGCCGTGCCGAACAGCCACAGGCTCCTTGGGGAGCCGCAAGCTGCGGTTATGTGATCCGGCCCGTCAGCCGGAACACCTTCAGTCGGATCCGGCCCGCTAGCCGGAACACCTTCAGTCGGTTCCGGCCCGCTAGCCGGAACACCTTCAGTCGGTTCCGGCCCGCTAGCCGGATACTCGCCCGGCGAGCGCGTCGCCGACCTGGGACGTCGTACGGGTCCCGGTGCGCTCGGCCAGGTCCGCGGCGACCGCGGCCTCGACCCGGGCGGCCTCGGCGGCCAGGCCCAGGTGGTCCAGCAGCATGGCGACCGACAGGACGGTGGCGGTCGGGTCGGCCTTGCCCTGGCCCGCGATGTCCGGCGCCGAGCCGTGCACGGGCTCGAACATCGACGGGAAGTCCCCGCTGGGGTTGATGTTGCCGCTGGCGGCCAGGCCGATGCCACCGGTGACGGCGGCGGCCAGGTCGGTCAGGATGTCGCCGAACAGGTTGTCGGTGACGATGACGTCGAACCGCTCGGGCTGGGTGACGAAGAAGATGGTCGCCGCGTCGACGTGCAGGTAGTCGGTGGTGACCTCGGGGAACTCCCGGCCGACCTGCTCGAAGATCCGGGTCCAGAGGTGGCCGGCGTGCACCAGCACGTTGTTCTTGTGGACCAGGGTGAGCTTCTTGCGCGGGCGGGCCTGGGCCCGGCGGTACGCGTCGCGGACCACGCGCTCGATGCCGAACGCGGTGTTCAGGCTGACCTCGGTGGCCACCTCCTGCGCGGTACCGGTGCGCAGCGTGCCGCCGTTGCCGACGTACGGGCCCTCGGTGCCCTCGCGGACGACCACGAAGTCGATGTCCGGCTCGCCGGCCAGCGGCGACTTCACGCCCGGGAAGAGCCGGCCGGGGCGCAGGTTGATGTGGTGGTCGAAGGCGAAGCGCAGCTTGAGCAGCAGCCCGCGCTCCAGCACGCCCGACGGCACGCTCGGGTCGCCGATGGCGCCGAGCAGGATCGCGTCGTGGCCCTTCAGCTCCTCCAGCACGCTGTCCGGCAGCGTCTCACCGGTGCGGTGGTAGCGCCGGGCGCCGAGGTCGTACTCGGTGGTCTCCAGCTTCACGTCGGCGGGCAGCGCGGCGATCAGGACCTTGAGGCCTTCGGCCACCACTTCCTGGCCGATGCCATCACCGGGGACAACTGCGAGACGAATGGTGCGAGACATGCTCGGACCCTACTCCGGTGTCCCAGAAGCTGACATCCTGTGTCCACTATCCGGACGCGAGGCGGATCCGGGCAGCACGATGTCGACCGGGAACGGGTACTCGGTGACGAGCCGGTCATGGAAGATCCCGGTCGGGACGTAGGCGCGCGTGGCCGGGTCCCTTTCGTACGTGTAGACGACAGGTCGGCCTTCGTCACTCTCGACCCGCCAGAAGTACCGGATGCCGGCGGCGGCGTATTTGCGCGGCTTGATCTCCCGGTCGCGTGCCTGGAACTCCTCGGAGACCACCTCGACGGCGAGCAGAACGTCCTCGCCGAGGCAGAAGGTCTGCTTCAGCCCCGTGTCGGAGCGCTCGTCGACCACCAGCAGGTCCGGCTCGGGCCGGTTCCGCTTGTTCAGCTTGACCGTCATCTCGCGCCAGACCTCCCACCCGTCGGGGGCGGCGTCCTCAAGGGCCCGTTCCAGCGCGCGGAGCATCCGCATGTGGAACTTGGTCCGCGGACTCACGAAGATCAGGCTCCCGTCGAGCAGTTCGGTGTGCGGCGGGAGATCCGGCAGCCGGTCGAGGTCCTCGGCGGTGTACCCGCCGACCGGGGGGCGAAGCCAGTCGGGGTACGGCGCGACGCTCATGGTTCCTCCCATACGGGCACCCTGGCGGCTGCTCCCAGGCTACTCGGCAGGTCCTGTCCGCACGCCACTCCGACGAGGGAGCGCGTGAGCCTCAATTCGCGCGGGGGGCACGCTTATGCTCGCGGGGATCCGGTCCGGAGATCCTCGGAGAACGGGGCACAGCAGCGTGGTCGAAACCGGCGGACGCCGAGGGCGGGAGGCGCTGGCCTGCGGGGGCGCGGCGGGGCTGGCCATGGGCGGGTACGCGGTGGCGGCGGCGCTGCGCGGGGCGTGGCCGGCCGGGGCCGCCGAGGTGGCGGTGCCGTTCCACGCCCGGCTCTGGGACCTGGTCCACGGACGGGGCGCCGGGGACCTGCTGTTCAACTGGAACAGCGGGTACGGGGCACCGTTCCTGGCCGACTTCTTCGCCTACCTGATGAACCCGTTCTCCTGGCTCGCCGTCCTGCTGCCGCGCGACCAGGGGCCGCTCGCGGTCTTCCTGACCACCCTGCTCAGCATCGGCCTCGGCACCGCGCTGATGGCCCACGTCCTCGGCCGGCTGTACCCAGGACCGCGCCGGCTGCGGGCCCTGGCCGCCGTCGGGTACGGGCTCTGCGCCTGGGTGCTGGGCGTCGGCGGGGCGGCGCCGATGTGGCTCTGGGGCCTGGTCTCGCTGCCGCTGCTCTGCCTGGCCGGGGACTGGTGTCTGCACGAGCGCCGCTGGGCGGCCGGCACCCTCTGCGTCGCGCTCGCCTGGGTGGGCAACCTCTACACCGCCGCGATGGCCACGATCATGGCCGGCCTGGTGCTGACGGTCCGGCTGCTGGCCGTCCGGCGGCCGTTCAGGACCGTGGTCCGGGTGACCGGGCGGGCCGTGACCATGGCCGCCACCGGGGTGCTGCTGGCCGGGCCGGTGCTGTTCGTCGCCGTCCGGGCCGCGCAGGCCGCCCAGCCGGAGTCCCCGGCGCGGCCGGTCGGGCCGTCCGGGCTCGGCGGGCACCTGGCGCAGCTGCTGCCCGGCACCCGCACCGGCCGGCCGCTGCCGGACGTCGCGATCGGCCTGCTGGGCCTGCTGCTGGTGGCCGGGCTGCCGTTCAACCGGCGGGTGCGGGCCCGGACCAGGCTCGTCTGGTCCGGGCTGCTGGCGCTGGTGGTGCTCAGCTTCGTCTGGACGCCCACCGTGCTGGTCTGGCACGGCCTGGCGATCCCGGCCGGCGGCCCGTACCGGGTGGCGTTCGTGCTCAGCGGTCTGCTGGTGATGGCCGGCTGGGTCTCACTGGCGCACCGGCCCGACCTGCTCACGCTGCTCGGCGGCGCCGCGCTGGTGGCGCTGGTGGCCGGTCTCGCGGCGGACCGGAAGTCCGTCCCGGCGTCCACCTGGGTGCTGCTCGCCGTGGGCGGCGCCGTCCTGCTCGCCGCGCTGTGGACGCTGGAGCACCGGCACACCGACCGGCGGGCGGGCGCCGTCGCGACGGCGGCCCTGGCCTGCGCGGTGCTCGGCGGCGCGGTCTGGTCGGCGTACGCGGCGCTGGGCGCCACCGCGCCGGGCACCGCCGCCGGGGCGCCCGTCCGGGCCGGGTACGCGGCGCTGCGGCAGGCCGCCGACTGGCCCGCCGGCCGCGGCGACCCCGGCCCGCACGCCTTCACCCCGAACGACCCGCTGCTGCTGGACGGCCAGGGCGGCGGCTACTCCAGCGGCTACCTGCCGACCGTCACCGCGCTGCTGCTGCACGACCTCGGCGCCGGGTGGACGGCCGGCGGCCGGCGGACCGACAGCGTCACCGACCCGGTCGGGCGGGCCCTGTTCGCGGTGCGGACGTACCTCGCCGACGGGCCGCCGCCGGACGGTTTCACGGTCGGCCGGGCCGCCGCCCCGCCGCTGGTCACCGTGGTCCCGGCGGACGCGGCGGCGGACACCTCCTCGGTCTGGTCCCGGCAGGAGTCGCTGCTCGGCAGCCGGGTGTGGGACGCCCCCGAGCCCGCCCCGGACGGCGGCCCGGTGCCGGCCCTGCACGGCACCAGCGGCTGGTCCGTCCCCGCCACCCCGGCGGGCACGGAGGGCACCGTCTTCACGGCGGGCTGTACGCCGGGCGGTACGGCGTACTTCCACGGGGTCTGGTTCAACGGCACGGTGAGCGGTCTCGGCACCACCTACCGCAGCGAGGGCGAGCAGCCCGCCACGGCCGTCCCGGTCCATCCGCTGGGGCCGGTGCCCGCCGACGGCCGGGTCCGGGTGGTGCTGCGGGCGGACGCCGTCACCCAGGTCCCGGCCCGGCCGATCGGCTGCCTGCGGCCCGGCGCCCTGGAGGCGGCGCTGGCGCGGATCGCCACGACCGGCGCCACCCGGGTGGCGGTCGGCGGGCACACCGTCACGGCCGCCCTGCCGCCGGGCAGCACGGGCACCGCGCTGCTCTCCGTCCCGGCCACCGAGGGCTGGACCTGCGCGGCCGGCGGCGGGCCGTACGCGCCGCCCCGGCCGGTGCTGGGCATGATCGGCGTCCCGCTCGGCGGCGGCGCCGACCGGATCGGCTGCGTCTTCCGTCCGCCCGGCCTCACCGAGGGGCTGACGGTCGCCTCGGCCGCCGCGGCGGTCACGGCGCTGGCCGCCGTCTTCGGCCGGCTCCGCCACCGCCCCACCCGGCCGCCCCGCCGGGTCCGCCGGGCGGCCGCGGCACCGCGCTGACGCCCCCGGGCTCAGGGCAGGGTGACGATCTCGCCCCGCCGGCCGTCCCGGTTGAAGTGGTGGAGCAGCAGCAGACGGGACGCGTCGCTGTCGGCCCGGCGGACCTCCAGGGCGCCGCCCGGCGGCACGGCGGACGCCACCGCGGCCGGTCCGCCGAGGCCGGCCCGGACCTCGACGGCCGGGTGCAGCACGTCGACGGCGAGGGTCGGGCGGGTGCCGCTCAGGCCGATGGCGGAGAAGGCCTCCTCCGGGTGGGGCCGACCGCCGGCGGGGCCGGTCCAGAGGCCGTAGCGGATGGTGCTGTGGTCCGCCGTCAGGCCGGGCAGGGCGCTCAGCCGCACCGGCAGCACCAGCGCGTCGCTGTCCAGCAGCGCGGTGTCGCTGTCGCCCCAGCGGGCGTTGAGCGGCTGGACGTCCAGTTCGGCGCCGGTCCTGGCGTCGAGCGCGCGGGCCACCAGGACGTCGCTGCCGGGCAGCCGGTCGGCCTTGACGATGACATCGGTCTCACCGTCCCCGTCGGTGTCCAGCGAGGCCCGGACGGCGAAGACGCCGACGGGGGTGGCGGCGGGCGCCCAGAGCTGGGCGCCCAGGTAGAGGGTGCCCTCGGCGAGCGGGTCGCCGCCGGCGGCCGGGGCGTCCGAGGCGGCGCCGGCCGCCCGCAGGTTGGCGGCCCGGTCGCCGGGGCGTTCGACGCAGATGTCCTCCGGGGCGCCCGCCCCGCCGGTGCCGTCCTGCGGCACGATGCCCGCGCCCGGCCCGACGGCGGCACCGCTGTCCGGCGGGCAGTCCACCCAGCGGGGGGCCTCCCCGCCGAGCGCGAAGCCGCTGACCAGGCCGGGCTGCTCCCCCGGCGCCGCGGTGCCGCCGAGGAGGACCAGCGCGCCCGAGGGGGTGGGCAGCACCGGCGCCGCCGCGCTCAGCTCGGAGACGGGGTGCGGGGCGGCGAGGACGGGCACCCGCAGCCCGGGCAGGGCACGGTCCGAGACGGGGGTGAGCAGCACCCGGCCGGAGAGCTCGCCCCGGTAGCTGCGGGCCCGGCCGCCCTGCAGGGTGTCGATGGTCGGGTCGGGGGTGCGGCCGAGCCGCCCGGGCACGACCAGGGTGACCCGGACCCGCGCGGTGCCCCCGGCGACCACCGCCACCTGGGCGGGCGCCACGTCGAACCGGGCGCCGGGGAGTTCGGTGGCGGCCGCGTAGCCGGTGCGGTAGACCACGGTCGTGTCGGACAGGTTCCGGACCTCGATCTCGCGGGTGGCGGAGAACGGCCCGCCGACGTCCACCGGGCCGAAGGAGACGCCGACGCCGCCCTCCGCCGCGCCCTCTCCGGCGGCGTAGGCGACGGCGGGGGTGCGGACGGCGCGGTCCACCTGGGCCCGTCCGGCGCCGGTGCGTTCGGGCCCGTAGACCGGGCCGCCGTGGTCGTCGCCGAGCCAGGTGTCCCCGGCGGTGTTCATCAGCGCGGCCTTGACCTGCTCGGCCGTCCAGTCCGGGTGGGCGGCGCGGACCAGCGCGGCGAGGCCGGCCACGTGCGGGGTGGCCATCGAGGTGCCGTCCTCGCGCTGGCCGCCGCTGCCGCTGCCGACCAGCGCGGACCAGATGGTCTCGCCGGGGGCGGCGAGGTCCGGCTTGACCACGCCGGGCACGCCGATGCCGCGCGAGGTGAAGTCGGTGAGGGTGTCGGTGCGCCACGGCTGGTCCTGGGAGACCGTGCCGTGCAGCCGGCCGCCCGGCTCGGCCAGCCGGACGTCGACCGGGCCGGCGGCCGCGCCCTGCCGCAGCCGTTCGCCGTCCTCACGGGCGAGCAGCGCGACCGGGACGCGGTCGTTGCCGGAGATCTCGGCGAGGTGGTCGTCGTCGGCGGCGAGCAGCGCGCCGATCGCTCCGGCGTCGGCGGCGTGGTCGGCGCGCGGGGCGGAGCCGCAGGCCCGTTCGGACTCGCGGGTGTGCCAGACGAGGACGGCGATCTTCCCTGCCAGCCGCTGCCGGTCGGCCTCGCCGAAGGCCGTGCAGCCGTCCGGCTGGTCGACGGGCAGGGCGAGTCGGCCGCTGACGTCGGCGGTGGACCAGCCCTGGTAGCGGGCGCTCCAGTGGGCCGGGACGACGGCGGCGAGCGGCTCCGGGGCGAGCACGGTGATGCCGTCGGCGTCGCTGTGCGGATCGACGGAGGCGGCGACGGTGACGGCCCGGGCGGCGGTGCCCGGGCTGCCGCCGATGCCGTAGACGTCCCCTTCGTTGCCCGCGGCCGCGACCACCACGGTGCCCAGTTCGGCGAGGCGGTCGGCGGCGACGGCGTCGGCGTCGTCGGTGGCGCCGAACCGGCTGCCGAGCGAGAGGTTGACGACGTCGAGGCGGTCGCCGAGGTCGCCGTCGCCGTCCGGGTCGGCGGCGATGTCGAGCGCCTGGGCGAGCTGGTCGGTGGAGCCTTCGCAGCCGAAGACCCGGAGCGCGTACAGCTGCGCGCCGGGCGCGGCGCCGGGGCCGACCTTGAAGTCCGCCGGGTCCAGGCCGGGCCGGTACGGGCCGCGGTAGGGCTGCCCGTCGGCGGTGACACCGAGACCGGCGGCGGTACCGGCGACATGGGTGCCGTGGCCGTGCCGGAGGCAGTCGATCGGGTTGTCGTCCGGGTGCGGGACGGGCTGGTAGTGCGGGGAGGACGGGTCCGGGTCGTAGTCGTCGCCGACCAGGTCGTGGCCGCCGACCACCTTGGCGTTGGGGAAGAGCCCGGCGGGCGCGGTCGTGGCGCCGTCCACCGACCGGAACGCCTCCTCGGTGCCGGGGCCGCCGAAGTCCGCGTGGGTGTAGTCGATGCCGCTGTCGATGATGCCGATCCGCACGCCCTGGCCGGTGTTGCCGTCGACCGCGTCGCCGGACGGACCGGCCCAGAGCCGCGGGGCGCCGGTGAGCGGGACGGAGTACGCGTTGTCCCGCTGCTTGCGCGTGATCGGGTGGACGGCCCGCACGCCCGGCAGCGTGCGCAGGGCGGGCAGCCGGTCGGCGGGCACGGTGACGGCGAGGCCGGTGAGCAGGGTACGGGTGCGGTAGAGCTCGCGGGCGGTGGGCACCGCGCCGCGGACGGCCCCGGCCAGCCCGTCGAGCGCGCCGGAGGCGGCGGTCCGCCGCTCGGCGCCGGCCCGGGCGGCCTCGCGGCGGATCTCCTCCGGGGCGCGCTGGGCCCGCCGGGCGTCGGCGGCGGCGCGCCGCCAGGCGGGACCGGCGGCCTCGGTGGCGAGTTCGAGCAGCACCGAGACCGGCTGCCCGGACGGCGGGTGGGCGGCCGCGGCCGCGCCGGGCGGCGGCCCCTGGGCCTCCGCCTGCCCGGCCGCCGGGGCGGCGGCGGTGAGCACGACCGGCCCGGCCAGCAGCGCCAGGGCGAGGCCGATCCTGGTGAGCGGACGGTGGACGGGTGGCTGACGCACAGGACCCTCTCCCCCGGTAAGGGGGGCTGATCCGCACACCGTGTCGCTGACGCCCGCCGGTGCGGACGTCGATCACCCTTCCGGGGGCCCCAAATTAGGATGATCGCGCCGGGGAATGCGAGCAACTTCCCTCGAACGGCGGCCACTTGCACCCTACCGGGTGATGCGGCGTCAGCCCGTCCGAGGTAATCGGCCGATTATCACCGACTCCGCCGAAAGGCCCTGCCGGCGCCCGACCGGGGGATCCGGCAGGCGGCACCCGACCGGCGGATCCGGTCAGAGGTGCCCGGTCACGCCGCCGTTGTCGCGACGGTCCAGCGCGCGCTGGAGGGCGGCGGCGGCGAAGGGGTTGCGCTCGGCCGCACGGCGGCGGCGCGGGGCGCGGGCGGCCGTGGCGGCGGGGGCGGGAGTGGTGTGACGGTCTGCGGCGGGGGGCATACCGGGCTCCTTGATGCGATGCGCACAGGCGGGCGCAGAGGGTGGGGAGGGTGGTACGCGGAGCAGGGATCGCCTGCCCGTCGGGCGTACGGGCGCACACGGGCCGCGCACCCTGGCTACAGGGGCGGCACACCGTCTGGCCCTTTCACGGTACGGCCCCGACCGGGCCGTGTCTGCACGAATACTTGGATTTCCTAGTATCTGAGACGGGCGTCACCCGGAGCGCCCACGCCGCCGGACGCGGCAGGGCCCGGACCGCCGGGGAGGCGGTCCGGGCCCTGCGGGGCGACGGGAATCAGGCGCCCAGGTCGACCGAGCGGGCGAAGCGGGCCCCGATCTCGGCGGCGATCGCGGACAGCACCTCCTGCGGGATCTGGGTGTCCACCGTGATGGAGGCGAGCGCGCCGCTGCCGTCCCGGGCGACCTGCATGCCGGCGATGTTGATGCCGGCGTCGCCGAGGTGGCGGCCGAGGACGCCGACCACGCCGGGGCGGTCCTCGTACTTGAAGAACGCCATGTGGTCGGTGAGCGCCACATCGACGTCGAAGGCGTCCACGCCGACGATCTTCTGGGTCTGCTTCGGGCCGGCCAGGGTGCCGGAGATGGCGATCTCGGTGCCGTCGGCCAGGGTGCCCCGGACGGTGATCACATTGCGGTGCTCAAGGCTCTCGCTGGAGGTGGTCAGGCGTACCTCGACACCGCGCTCCTGGGCGAACAGGGGAGCGTTGACGTAGGACACCGTCTCCGCCACCACGTCCTCGAACACGCCCTTCAGGGCGGACAGTTCGAGCACCTTGACGTCGTGCTGGGTGATCTCGCCACGGACCTCGACGTCGAGGCGGACGGCCACCTCGCCGGCCAGCGCGGTGAAGATCCGGCCCAGCTTCTCGGCCAGCGGCAGACCCGGACGGACGTCCTCGGCGATCACGCCGCCCTGGACGTTGACCGCGTCCGGGACCAGCTCGCCGGCCAGCGCCAGACGGACGGACCTGGCGACCGCGATACCGGCCTTCTCCTGCGCCTCGTCGGTGGAGGCGCCCAGGTGCGGGGTGGCGACCACGTTGTCGAAGGCGAACAGCGGCGAGTCGGTGCACGGCTCCTTGGCGTAGACGTCCAGGCCGGCGCCGGCCACCCGGCCGTCGCGCAGGGCGTCGGCCAGCGCCGCCTCGTCCACGATGCCGCCGCGGGCGGCGTTGACGATGCGCACGGTCGGCTTGACCTTGTGCAGCGCCTCGTCGCCGATCAGGCCGATGGTCTCGGGGGTCTTCGGGAGGTGGACGGTGATGAAGTCCGAGATCTCCAGCAGCTCCTCCAGCGTGACGAGCTTGACGCCCATCTGCGCGGCGCGGGCGGCCTGGATGTAGGGGTCGTACGCGACGATCTTCATGCCGAACGCGGACATCCGCTGGGCGACCAGCACGCCGATCCGGCCGAGGCCGACGACACCGAGGACCTTCTCGCTCAGCTCGACGCCGGTGTACTTGTTGCGCTTCCACTCGCCCTGCTTGAGCGCGGCGTTGGCCGGCGCGATGTTGCGGGCGACCGAGATCAGCAGGCCGCAGGCCAGCTCGGCGGCGGTGACGATGTTGGAGGTCGGCGCGTTGACGACCATCACGCCGGCCTTGGTGGCGGCGGAGACGTCCACGTTGTCGAGGCCGACGCCGGCCCGGGCGACCACCTTCAGCTTGCGGGCGGCGGCCAGCGCCTCCGCGTCCACCTTGGTGGCGGAGCGGATCAGGATGGCGTCCACATCGGCGATCGCGGTCAGCAGTTCGGTGCGGTCGGCGCCGTTGCAGTGACGGATCTCGAAGTCGGGGCCGAGGGCGTCGACGGTGGCGGGCGACAGCTCTTCGGCGATCAGAACGACGGCAGATTTCACAGTGGTCGCAGTGCTCACGACAGTGTTGTCCTTAACTGTCCGGTTCTCCCCGGCACGTAGGTGGCGTGACCGTCGGGGGGAAGGTGGCATGCCGCGTAGGTAGACGCACGACGCTGTGGGCCTGACGCGCACTCGGAAGTGTATCGACGGGCTGGGTGCGAGGCTGCTCCCGTCCGGCGAAATCACCCGGACGAGAGCAGCCTACTTGTACAAGGGGGTTACAAAATGAGGCGTGGCCCCGGAAGGGCTCAGGCCTCTTCCTTGACCCAGCTCATCAGCTTGCGCAGCTTCTTGCCGGTGGTCTCCAGCAGGTGGTCCTCGTCGGCCTTCTTGTACTCGTTGTACTTGGGCAGACCGGCCTTGTACTCGGCGATCCAGGTGTTGGCGAAGGTGCCGTCCTGGATCTCGGCGAGGACCTTCCGCATCTCGGCCTTGGTGGCGTCGGTGATGATGCGGGGGCCGGTGACGTAGTCGCCCCACTCGGCGGTCTCGGAGACCGACCAGCGCATCTTCTCCAGCCCGCCCTCGTACATCAGGTCGACGATGAGCTTCAGCTCGTGCAGGCACTCGAAGTAGGCGATCTCCGGCTGGTAGCCGGCCTCGACCAGGGTCTCGAAACCGGCCTTCACCAGGGCGGCGGTGCCACCGCAGAGGACGGCCTGCTCACCGAACAGGTCGGTCTCGGTCTCCTCGGTGAAGGTGGTCTTGATGACGCCGGCCTTGGTGGCACCGATGCCCTTGGCGTAGGACAGCGCCAGGTCGAGGGCCTTGCCGGAGGCGTCCTGCTCGACCGCGACGATCGCGGGGACGCCGCGGCCCTCCTCGTACTGGCGGCGGACCAGGTGGCCCGGGCCCTTCGGGGCGACCATGCAGACGTCGACATCGGCCGGGGGCTTGATGAAGCCGTAGCGGATGTTCAGGCCGTGGCCGAAGAACAGCGCGTCGCCGGCCTTCAGGTTCGGCGCGATGGACTCGGCGTAGACGTCGGCCTGGATCGGGTCCGGCACCAGGATCATGATGACGTCGGCCTCGGCCGCCGCCTCGGCCGGGGTGACGACGCGCAGGCCGGCCTCCTCCGCCTTGGCGCGGGACTTGGAGTCCGCCTTCAGGCCGACCCGGACGTCCGCACCCGAGTCGCGCAGGGACAGCGCGTGGGCGTGGCCCTGGCTGCCGTAGCCGATGACCGCGACCTTGCGGCCCTGGATGATGGACAGGTCGGCGTCGTCTTCGTAGAACAGCTCGGCCACGGGGGCACATCTCCTTGCGTGATGGTCTTGCCGGGTACTGCGGTTCCTACCGTACGTGGACCCGGCGGGGGTGTGGGGCAGTGCTTCAGGGGGTGAGACAGCGCGTGGCGCGTCCCGGGGAGGGACGGCGGTGGGCGCTCAGGCGCTGCGGTCGAGAGCGCGCAGCGAACGGTCGGTGATCGAGCGGGCGCCCCGCCCGATGGCGACCAGGCCGGACTGGACCAGCTCCTTGATGCCGTACGGCTCCAGCATCCGGAGCATGGCCTCCAGCTTGTCCGAGCTGCCGGTGGCCTCGACGGTCACCGCGTCGGGGGACACGTCGACCGTCTTGGCGCGGAACAGCTGGACGATCTCGACGATCTGCGACCGGGTCTCGTTGTCGGCCCGGACCTTCACCAGGACCAGTTCCCGCTGGATCGCAGCGGACTGGTCGAGTTCGACGATCTTTATCACGTTCACGAGCTTGTTGAGCTGCTTGGTGACCTGTTCCAGCGGGAGGTCCTCGACGTTGACCACGATGGTCATCCGGGAGATGTCCGGGTGCTCGGTCGGGCCGACGGCGAGGGAGTCGATGTTGAAGCCCCGACGGGAGAACAGGGCGGCGATGCGGGCGAGCACGCCGGGCTTGTTCTCGACCAGGACGGAGAGGGTGTGCTTGGACATGTGTCTCTGTTTCCTAGGTCGTTAGGAGGGGCCCGGCGCAGCCGGTCGTGGGAGGGGTGGCGGTGGGCAACGGACGGGCCTCAGTCGAGGTCGTCGCCGAAGTCGGGCCGGACGCCCTTGGCGAACTGGATCTCGTCGTTGCTGGTGCCGGCCGCGACCATCGGCCAGACCATGGCGTCCTGGTGGACGATGAAGTCGATGACCACCGGGCGGTCGTTGATCTCCATCGCCTGCTTGATCACCGCGTCCAGGTCCTCCGGGCGCTCGCAGCGCAGGCCGACGCAGCCCATCGCCTCGGAGAGCAGCACGAAGTCGGGGATCCGGGTGCCCTGTGCCGGCGGCTCGATGCCGTCGTGCTCGGGGCCGGAGTGCAGCACGGTGTTGGAGTAGCGCTGGTTGTAGAAGAGGGTCTGCCACTGCCGGACCATGCCCAGCGAGCCGTTGTTGATGACCGCGACCTTGATCGGGATGTCGTTCAGCGCGCAGGTGACCAGCTCCTGGTTGGTCATCTGGAAGCAGCCGTCGCCGTCGATCGCCCAGACCGCGACGTCCGGACGGCCCGCCTTGGCGCCCATCGCGGCCGGCACGGCGTAGCCCATGGTGCCCGCGCCGCCCGAGTTCAGCCAGGTGGCCGGCTTCTCGAACTGGATGAACTGCGAGCTCCACATCTGGTGCTGGCCGACGCCCGCCGCGTAGATCGCGTCCGGGCCGACCAGCCGGCCGATCCGCTCGATCACCTGCTGCGGGGACAACTGCCCGCCCGGGGCCGCCTCGTAGCCCAGCGGGTAGGTCTTCTTCCACTCGTTGAGCTTGACCCACCAGTCCGTGTAGTCGCCCTTGTGGCCGGCGTCGAACTCGGCCTGGACGGCGACGATCAGATCGGCCAGCACCTCGCGGGCGTCGCCGACGATCGGCACGTCGGCCGGGCGGTTCTTGCCGATCTCGGCCGGGTCGATGTCGGCGTGGACGACCTTGGCGTACGGGGCGAAGCTGTCCAGCTTGCCGGTGACGCGGTCGTCGAAGCGGGCGCCGAGGGTGAACAGCAGGTCGGCCTTCTGCAGCGCGGTGACCGCCGGGACGGAGCCGTGCATGCCGGGCATGCCCAGGTGCTGCGGGTGGCTGTCGGGGAAGGCGCCGAGCGCCATCAGGGTGGTGACGACCGGTGCGCCGGTCAGCTCGGCGAGGATCCGCAGCTCGGCCGTGGCGTGCGCCTTGAGCACGCCGCCGCCGACGTACAGCACCGGGCGCTTGGCGCTCACCAGCATCTTCGCGGCCTCGCGGATCTGCTTGGCGTGCGGCTTGGTGACCGGGCGGTAGCCCGGCAGCGAGGTCTCGGGCGGCCAGCGGAAGGTGGTGGTGGCCTGCAGCGCGTCCTTGGCGATGTCGACCAGGACCGGGCCGGGGCGGCCGGTGGCGGCGATGTGGAACGCCTCGGCGATCACCCGGGGGATCTCGGCGGGGTCGGTGACCAGGAAGTTGTGCTTGGTGATCGGCATGGTGATGCCGCAGATGTCCGCCTCCTGGAAGGCGTCGGTGCCGATCGCCTTGGAGGAGACCTGGCCGGTGATCGCGACCATCGCCACCGAGTCCATGTAGGCGTCGGCGATCGGGGTCACCAGGTTGGTGGCGCCCGGGCCCGAGGTGGCCATGCAGACGCCCACCTTGCCGGTGGCCTGGGCGTACCCGGTGGCGGCGTGGCCGGCGCCCTGCTCGTGGCGGACCAGGATGTGGCGCACCTTGGCCGAGTCCATCAGCGGGTCGTACGCGGGAAGGATGGCCCCGCCCGGGATGCCGAAGACGGTGTCCGCGCCCACGGCCTCCAGCGAGCGGATGAGCGACTGGGCGCCGGTCATGGTCTCGACGACGTGCTGGGGAGCGGGAGCGTGGGCGGCCGGGGTGTCCCCGCGGCGGGGGGATGCGGCGTGCTCAGTCATCTGCCTGTCTCTTCTCGGTTCTTCGCCGGCCCGGGTGGTTGCGGGCCCCGCGGTGTCGAGGGTGGGGTCCCGGTTCCGGGCCGATCGCCGGCTCTGCCTCAATCGTCCGACTTTTCCCTTTTTATCGGGACTGCCGGGCGGCTGGGGCCAGGGGTCTTGCGGTGGTGGAACAGCGTCAGTGCAACAAAAAACCCCTCGTGCCCGGGCAGGCATGCGAGGGGTGGCGCGTCGGTCTGTCACAAGCAGGGCGTGTGAGCCCGCTCAGCCGACGCGCCCGCCAAGTACGAGAATTCGGGTGCGCATGGCAACGACCTTCCTCCCGAGCGGGGCCGACTGTCAAGCAGGTGGGATGACAGTCTCGCCATGCGGACCGTGCCCCGGACCGGCCGCGGTCTGGTGTTCGGGCAGGTCGGAGCCGCTGTGGTGATGTACGACACGCCCCGGACCGCCCTCCCCCCGGCCACTCGTACGGGTGTCCGTGATCAGGTACGCGCGCCGTGCCGAGAGCGAGCCGAGCGGTCTCGGCAGCGGGTAGACCCGGCGGGCCAGCGCCCGCCGCAGCCGGGCCTCCTCCAGCGGCGGGGTGAAGGCCGAACCCTGGCCCCGCCGGCAGCCCAGCTCCTGCAGCGCGGTCACCTGGCGGGGCAGGTCCACCCCCTCGGCGGCGGTCACCAGGCCGAGGTCGCGGCCGAGCCGCAGCGCGTGTCCGGCCAGCGTCCGGCCGAGCCCGGGCTCCGCCACCTCCTGGACGAGGGTGCGGTCCAGCTTGAGGCCGTCGAAGGGCAGCCGGGCCAGTGCCCCGAGCGAGCCGTCGCCGGTGCCGAAGCCGGCCAGCGCGGTGGAGACGCCGAGCCGGCGCAGGGCGGCGAGCCGGCGGCCGAGGTCGTCGGCCAGCGAGTCCGGGCCCATCCGGGCCACCTCGACCACCAGTTGGCCGGCCGGCAGCCCGCTGTCGCGCAGCGCCGCGGCCACCGCCTCGTACATGCCGGGCGAGCAGAGCCGCTCGGCGGAGAGCCGGACCGAGACCGGCACCGGGACGGGCGCCGAACGCACCCTGGCCGGCAGTCCGCGCCGCGCCGCCGCGGCCGCCACCGCCTCGTGGACCAGCCAGCGGGAGAACCGGCCGGCCGCTTCGCCGTGGTCGGCGGAGCGCAGGAACTCGGCGGGGGTGAGCAGCAGCCCCTGCGCCGAGCGCCAGCGGACCTGCGCCTCGACGGTGGTGACGGCGCCGCTGACCAGGTCGACCACCGGCTGGTGCAGCAGCGTGAACCCGCCCTCCCGGACGGCGATCCGCAGCCGCTCCTCCAGGTCGGTACGGCGCTCCAGGTCGGCGCGCATGGCCGGGTTGTAGAGCACCACCCGGCCCTTGCCCTCGGACTTGGCCCGGTACATCGCGAGGTCGGCGTTGCGCATCAGCTCGTCGGCGGCCGCCCTGGGGTCGACGGCCTGGCCGCGCTCGGGGGTGCCGAAGGCGATGCCGATGCTGGCGGCGACGCCGAGTTCGGCGCCGCCGATCCAGTACGGCTCGGAGAGCGCCGTCCGCAGCCGCTCGGCGAGTTCCTGCACCTGGAGCCGGCCGAGCGGGCCGCAGACCAGCGCGGCGAACTCGTCCCCGCCGAACCGGGCGACGGTGTCCCCGCAGCGCACCGCGCCCTGGAGCCGCCGGGCGGCCTGCACCAGCAGTTCGTCGCCGACCTGGTGGCCGGCGCTGTCGTTGACCGCCTTGAAGCCGTCCAGGTCGAGGAAGAGCACCGCGATCCCGGCGCCGCCCGAGCCCTGCGGGCCGCGGGCGCCGAGCGCGGCCCGCAGCCGCTGGGCGAAGAGCGCCCGGTTGGGCAGGTCGGTGAGCGGGTCGTGGAACGCGTTGTGCTGCAACTGGGCCTGCAGTATCACCCGTTCGGTGACGTCCCGGCTGTTGAGGATCAGGCCGTCGCGGTAGCGGTTGACGGTCGACTCGACGTGCAGCCACTCGCCGGCGCCCGCGCTGATCCGGCACTCCACCCGGGCGGACGGCTCGGCGGCGCCCGGGGAGCGGTGGGCCGCGAGCCGGACCCGGGCCAGGAAGCGGCGGACCTCCAGCAGCACCCGGTCCACGTCCTCCGGGTGGACCAGGTCGAGCAGGTTCCCGCCGACCAGCTCCCCCGGGTCCCGCCCGTAGACGCCGAGCGCGGCCGGGGAGACGTAGGAGAGCACACCGTTCGCGCCGGCGATCATGATGACGTCGCTGGAGCCCTGCACCAGGGAGCGGAAGTGCGCCTCCTTGTGGGCGAGTTCCTGCGCCAGCGAGAGGTTGTCCAGCAGCATCACGCCCTGCCGCAGGATCAGCGCCAGGCCGACGGTGCAGGCGGCCGCCGCCACCACCCGGTCCAACGGCCGCCCGCCGAGGGCGTTGTAGAGGATCCCGGCGGTGCAGACCGCGGCCGCCGCGTACGGGGTGAGCGCGCTGAACGTGGTGGCCACCCGGCGGCGCGGCAGGCCGCCCGCCGAGGGGTGCTCGCGCATCGGACGGCTCCAGCGCGGCGACCACGGCGCCCAGGCCAGCAGCAGGCTGCCGGCGAACCAGCCGGCGTCCAGCAGCTCGCCCGAGTGGTAGCTGTTGCGCAGCTCGGGCGAGGTGAACAGGGCGTCGCAGAGCACCGTGACGGCCAGGCCCACCATCGCGGTGTGCACCGCGGCCCGGTTGCCGTCGCGGCCGCCGAACCGCAGTCCGACCACCAGGCTGACCAGCAGGATGTCCAGCACCGGGTAGGCCAGGTTGAGGGCGAGGCGCAGCGGGGAGCCGTCCTCCCCGGCGGCGATCCGCCCGAGCGCCAGGCTCCAGCTGAGGGTGAACAGCGAGCCGGCCACCAGCCAGCCGTCCAGCAGCAGGCAGAGCCAGCCGGCGGCGTTGCGCGGACGCTGGGCGAGCACCAGCACGCCGGTGATGGCGAGCGGGGCGAACAGCAGGAAGGCGTACTCGGCGGGCGACTCCTGCGGCGGCCGGGTACGGTCCACCAGCTCGTACCAGCCCCAGGTGCCGTTGCCGAACGAGACCATGAGCGAGGAGAGTCCGAACAGCAGCCAGGCCGGGCGGGCGTGCCCGCCGACCGTGCAGCCGTACGCGAGACAGGACAGCGCGGCCGCGAGGGCCGCCGCCGCCAGCCCGAAGTCACCCATGAAGACCGCGAGTTGGCTGGATCCCCAGCCGAGGGACGCGCCCAGCGTGTAGGCCAGGCAGAGCACGGCGAGGACGACGCCGGGCAATCGCCGGCTGGACAGCAGCCGGCAGACCGGGCCGCGCCGGTCGGTCGCGGACATGTCGGCGTCCGGTGCGCCCGGCCGTCCGGCTCCGGGCAGCACCGCATCGGTGGAGCTCACTCGGCCTCTCCCCCTCCGGCCCGGGGCCTGGCGCCCCGGCCACGGGCCACCGGCCGCGCACCTGGTGGCCGTACGCGGTGACCTGGCGCCCCGTCAGGGCGGTGGCCCAGGGGGTGGACTGCCTTCCGGTCGCCGCACCGCACCGATGTTCCCGATCGGGACCCTACACCACTTCGGTCACTCAATGACACGCACACTCAACTTAGAGTAATGGCCGGGGGGTAGGGAAATGCACCCGATTCCGCCGGATCGGCCCGGTTGGCGGCGGCGCGCGGGAGGGGGCACACGCGGCGCGCACGGGAGCACGCGGCAGCGCCCGGCGATCATCGGGCCGGGCCAGGCCGGTGCCCCGACGGCGCCGGGCGGTGCGTGGATCAGCGGCCGGCCGGGACCGGCTCGTCCGGAAAGAGCCGCAACCGGTGCGCCAGCGCGGCGGCCTCGCCCCGGCCGGCCACCGCCAGCTTGCCGAGGATGTTGGAGACGTGCACGCTCGCGGTCTTCGGCGAGATGTACAGAACCTCGGCGATCTGCCGGTTGGTGCGGCCCTGCGCGAGCAATCGGAGCACGTCCCGCTCACGGGGGGTGAGGCCGAAGGAGTCACCGGGGAGCGGTGTCTTCGCCCGCCCCGCCGGGCACGTGGTGAGGGCCAGTCCGGCCCGGTCGGCCAGACCGGCGATCTCCGCCAGCAGGGGCCGGTCGGACCGGGCCCCGGCCAGCTCCCGTGCCTCGCGCAGGAGTTCGGCGGCGGCCTCACGGCGCCCGGCCAGCACCTCGGCCTCGCCGGCCCGCAGCAGCGCGAGCGCCAGCGGGTACGGCAGGCCGGTCGGCCGCAGCGCCTCGACGGCGGCCGCCCAGTGCGCCGGGGTGTCGGCCCCCTCGGCACGGGCCAGTTCGCCCTCCAGCAGCCTGGCCCAGCCGTGGTGCAGCGGCGCCTTGGGGACCAGCCCGGCCGCGGTGGCGGCGATCAGGGCCAGCACCCGCGCACGGTCCGGGCCGGCCTCCGGCAGGCCCCGGGTGTCCGCCTCCACCCCTGCCCCGTCCACCAGCAGCGGCAGGAGGTCCGACTCGTA
This sequence comes from Kitasatospora sp. NPDC088548, assembly GCF_044753005.1. NCBI lineage: Bacteria > Bacillati > Actinomycetota > Actinomycetes > Kitasatosporales > Streptomycetaceae > Kitasatospora > Kitasatospora sp. NPDC088548. Next base: position 194,792 of record NZ_JBIVMI010000014.1, on the reverse strand, counting down.
GCCGCGCGGCAGTTCGCCCTCCAGCACGGCGAGAAGTTCGGCCCTGGCCTCCATCGGGCGCCCGCTCCGCGCGGCGATCCGCACCGCCAGCTGGCTGATCGGCACGGAGTGCTGGACCTGGCCGATCCGGTTGGCCGTCCTGGCCTGCGCCAGCATCTCCGCCGCCTCGGCCAGGTCGCCGCGGAGCATGGCGAGTTCACCGCGCATCCGGTCCAGGAACTCGGCATGGGTGCCGGTCGGGCTGGTCAGGTCGCCGTCGGCGAGCACCCGGGTGACCTCCTCGATCCGCCCGAGGTCCATCAGCGCCTCGGCGAGGTTGCCGGTCAGGATGGTGCCGATGTTGCGCACCAGCCCGTTGCCGTCCGCGTACTCCAGCCCCTCCCGGGCCACCGCCACCGCCTCCTCCGCCCGGCCCAGCCCGCGCAGCATGCTGGCCAGGTTGTTGAGGCCGCGCAGCAGCACGTCCGGCACACCGAGCGGCCGGGTGGCCTCCACCGCGGCGGTCAGCTCGGCGAGGGCGGTCTCCGGGTCGGCGCCGAGGTCGTTGCGCAGATAGCCGAGCGTCATCCTGGCGTGCTGCTCGACGGCGTGCGCGCCGACCTCACCGGCGATCAGGACGGCCCGCTCGGCGAGTTCGACCTGCTCGTGCCCGGGGTTCTTGAGCATCGCGGCGCCGGCGCCGAGCGCGAACACCTCGGCCTGCACGGCGGACGGCGGCAGGTGCTCGACCAGCCGGTGCGCGTGGGCGATCTCCTCCTCGTCGCCGGAGCGGCGCAGATGGCCGAGCATCCGGGCCCGGTTGATCCGGAACCAGGCCGCCCGGGCCGGGTTCTCCCGCTCGTCGACCATCTTGAGCGCCCGCCGGGCGAAGCTCAGCCCGCGTTCGCGGTCCCCGCTGCGGCGGGCCGCGACCACCGCCTCGGCCAGCACGTCGATCAACTGGAGCCGGTCGCAGCCCGGGTCGTGGGCGCCGGCCGCGCAGGCGCACGGCGGGTAGGTCTCGGCCCAGTCGTAGGGGCGCAGGGTGTGTGCCAGCACCTCCTCGGAGACGTGGTCCCACAGCTCCAGGGCACGCTCCAGCATGCCCAGCTGCTCGGCGAAGGCGTTGCGCCGGCGGGCCTCCCGGGCGGCGTCCAGGGCGGTCGGCAGGGCGCGGGCCGGATCGTGCGCGTGGTACCAGTAGTTGGCCAGCCGGGCCGGGCGGACGTCCGCGCCGACCAGCTGCGGCTGTTCCTCCAGGACGGTCGCGAAGCGGCGGTTGATCCGGTGCCGCTCGCCGGGCAGCAGGTCGTCCGAGACCGCCTCGCGGACCAGCGCGTGCCGGAAGCGGTAGCCGTCCCCGTCCGGGTCGGGGCGCAGGATGCTGGCGCCGACGGCGGTCCGCAGCGACTCGATCAGCGCCTCCTCGTCCTCCAGGACGGCGGCGAGCAGCGCGTGTTCGACCGTCGAGCCGCCCTCGGCGGCGATCCGCAGGACGCGCTGGGTCTCCTCGTCCAGCGCCTCGACCCGGACCAGCAGGATGTCCCGCAGCGAGTCGGTGAGCCCGGCCCGGCAGCCGTCGTGGAGGGCGGTGGCGAGCTCCTCGACGAAGAAGGGGTTGCCCTCGGAGCGGCGGTGGATGCGGTCGACGAGCTGCCGGTCGGGGACGGCGGTGCCGAGGATGCCGGCCAGCTGCGCGGCCACCTCCCCCGGCCCGAACCGCTCCAGCTCCAGACGCTGGACGGTGCGCAGCCGTTCGAGCTCGGCGAGGAAGGGCCGCAACGGGTGGCGGCGGTGCAGGTCGTCGGTGCGGTAGGTGGCGATCAGCAGGACCCGGACCCGGTGCAGGGTGCGGACCAGGTAGGCGAACAGCTCCCGGGTGGAGCGGTCGGACCAGTGCAGGTCCTCGACGGCGAGGACGAGGGTACGGTCCGTGCCGAGCCGTTCGAACAGCCTCGCGGTGTGCTCGAACAGCCGGGCCCGGCCGTACTCGTCGTTCGGTTCGCCGTCGGCCTCGCCGAACTCGGGCAGCAGGCGGGCGAGATGGCCCTCGCTGCCGGCCGCGGCGGCCTCCAGTTCGGGTCCGAGGCCGCGGTGCAGCCGGCGCAGCGCGGTGGCCAGCGGCGCGTACGGCAGGCCCTCGGCGCCGACCTCCAGGCAGCCGCCGACGGTGGTCACCACTCCCCCGGTGCCGCAGGCCCGCGCCAGGAACTCCTCCAGCAGCCGGGTCTTGCCCACGCCGGCCTCGCCGCCGATCAGCACCGCCTGCGGGTGCCCCGACCCGGCCCGTCGCAGCGCGTCCGTCAGTGCGGTGATCTCGGTGCCGCGGCCGACGAAGACGGGACTCACCGATATCTGCTGCATGGAGGCGAGCATGCCACAGGCCGCCTGACCGGGCCGAGCGGTTATCCCGCCCTCCGGACGCCCGGAAGGGGAGGCGCCGTCCTGCGGCACCTCCCCTTCCCGGCTCGCCTCGGCACCGCCCCGGTGCCGGTCCGTCAGCACTCGCGCAGGCGCGTGGCGCGCCGCTCGGCACGGGTGGCGACCGGCCGGCTCTGGGCCCGCCGGGCGTTCCGCGCCTCGCGGACCAGCCGCTGCCGGTCGGCGCGGGCGTGGAGCTCGCGCACCTGCTGCTGGATGAGCTCGTACTCGATCACGGTGGTTCCCCTCGTGGTTGCTTCTCGGTCCGATCGATCCGCTCGATCTGGAATGAGCCTCCTCCGCAAGGGGGGTGTGCCGCATCGGCAGCCTGCCGCATCTTCCGGCCCGCCCGGGCCTTAGCCGGACCGGCCGGGGAACGGCGAAGGCCCGGATCCACCCCGGTAAGGGGGCGGATCCGGGCCTCGGTGCTCAGCCGGCCGCGCTCGGCGGGCCTGGGCGGGCCTTAGCGCGGGCCTTAGGAGCCTCGGCCGCCGCTTAGGCAGCGCCCGGCCGCTCCAGACTGCGCCTACTGTCCTTCCACGGCAAGCCGCTCCAGACTGCGCCTACTGTCCTTCCACGGCAAGCCGCTCCAGGATCAGATCCTTGACGCGCGCCGCGTCGGCCTGGCCCCGGGTGGCCTTCATGACCGCGCCGACCAGGGCGCCGACCGCGGCGACCTTGCCGTCACGGATCTTGGCGGCGATCGCCTCGTTCTCGGCGATGGCCTGGTCGACGGCGGCACCGAGCGCGGAGTCGTCCGAGACGACGGCCAGGCCGCGCTTCGCCACGACCTCGTCCGGCTCGCCCTCGCCGGCCAGCACGGCCTCGATGACCTGGCGGGCCAGCTTGTCGTTCAGCTTGCCCTCGGCGACCAGCGCGGCGACCCGGGCGACCTGCGCCGGGGTGATCGGCTGCTCGCTCAGGTCGGTGCCGGTCTCGTTGGCGCGACGGGCCAGCTCGCCCATCCACCACTTGCGGGCCTGGTCGGCCGGGGCGCCCGCGGCGATGGTCTCCAGGATCGGCTCGACCGCACCGGCGTTCAGCACCGACTGCATGTCCTTGTCGGACAGGCCCCACTCGGCCTGCAGCCGGGCCCGGCGCACCCGCGGCAGCTCCGGCAGCCCGGCCCGCAGCTCCTCCACCCACGCGCGGGAGGGCGCGATCGGGACGAGGTCCGGCTCGGGGAAGTAGCGGTAGTCCTCGGCGTTGTCCTTGATCCGGCCGGAGGTGGTGCTGCCGTCCTCCTCGTGGAAGTGCCGGGTCTCCTGGATGATGGTGCCGCCGTCGATGAGCACGGTGGCGTGCCGCTGGATCTCGAACCGGGCGGCCCGCTCGACGCTGCGCAGCGAGTTGACGTTCTTGGTCTCCGAGCGGGTGCCGAAGGTCTCGGTGCCGTTGGGGCGGAGCGACAGGTTGACGTCGCAGCGCATCTGGCCCTTGTCCATCCGGGCCTCGGAGACGCCCAGCGCCTTGATCAGCTCGCGCAGTTCGGCGACGTACGCCTTGGCGACCTCGGGGGCCCGCTCGCCGGCGCCCTCGATCGGCTTGGTGACGATCTCGATCAGCGGGATGCCGGCCCGGTTGTAGTCCAGCAGCGAGTGCGTGGCGCCGTGGATCCGGCCGGTGGCGCCGCCCACGTGGCTGGACTTGCCGGTGTCCTCCTCCATGTGGGCGCGCTCGATCTCCACCCGGAAGGTCGAGCCGTCCTCCAGCTGCACGTCGAGGTAGCCGTTGAAGGCGATCGGCTCGTCGTACTGCGAGGTCTGGAAGTTCTTCGGCATGTCCGGGTAGAAGTAGTTCTTCCGCGCGAACCGGCACCACTCGGCGATCTCGCAGTTCAGCGCCAGACCGATCTTCACGGCCGACTCCACGCCGATCGCGTTGACCACCGGCAGCGAGCCCGGCAGGCCCAGACAGGTCGGGCAGACCTGGCTGTTCGGCTCGGCGCCCAGCTCGGTCGAGCAACCGCAGAACATCTTGGTCTTGGTGCCCAGCTCGACGTGGACCTCAAGGCCCATCACCGGGTCGTACGACGCGAGAGCGTCCTCGTAGGAGACCAGGTTCTTGACGCTCACAGCGTCCCCTTCGCTAAAAGTCTTTGGGAGGTACGGGCCCGGCCGCCGCTCGCGCGGGGCCGGGCCGGGGCGCTCAGCCCAGCAGCACGTCGTCGTCGCCCAGGCGGCGCAGTTCGCGCACCAGCAGGGCGGTGCCGGTGACCAGGGCCGCGGCGCCGACCAGGGCGTTGATCAGCTTCAGGGTGTCGTGCTCGCCGCGGGCCTTCTTGACGTCCTTGACGATCGACACCGCGCCGAAGGCGCTGGTACCGATGGACAGCCACAGACCCGGCTTCGAGTGCTTGAAGCCCTTCGCCTTCTCGATCTTGCTCACAGTGCCGGTGCCTCCTCCAGCAGGGTGTGCCCCCACTTGTCGTTGAGTGCGGCCTCGACGGCGCCGCCCACGCGGTACAGGCGGTCGTCCGCCATCGCGGGTGCGATGATCTGCAGGCCGACCGGGAGATTGTCCTCCGGGGCCAGTCCGCAGGGCAGCGACATGGCCGCGTTGCCCGCGAGGTTCGACGGAATCGTGCAGAGGTCGGCCAGGTACATCGCCATCGGGTCGTCGGCGCGCTCGCCGATCGGGAAGGCGGTGGTCGGGGTGGTCGGGGAGACCAGCACGTCCACGCCCGCGAAGGCGGCGTCGAAGTCGCGCGAGATGAGCGTGCGGACCTTCTGGGCCGAACCGTAGTAGGCGTCGTAGTAGCCCGAGGAGAGGGCGTAGGTGCCGAGGATGATGCGGCGCTTCACCTCGGGGCCGAAGCCGGCCTCACGGGTGAGGGCGGTGACGTCCTCGGCGGAGCGGGTGCCGTCGTCGCCGACCCGCAGGCCGTAGCGCATCGCGTCGAAGCGGGCCAGGTTGGACGAGGCCTCGCTGGGCGCGATCAGGTAGTACGCGGGCAGCGCGAGGGTGAAGGACGGGCAGGAGACCTCGACGACCTCGGCGCCCAGCTCGCGCAGCAGCTCCACGGACTCGTTGAAGCGCTGCATCACGCCGGCCTGGTAGCCCTCGCCGGCGAACTCCTTGACCACGCCGATCCGCATGCCGCGGATGTCGCGCCGCTTGGCGGCCTCGACCACGGCCGGGACCGGCGCGTCGATCGAGGTGGAGTCCAGCGGGTCGTGGCCGGCGATGGCCTCGTGCAGCAGCGCCGCGTCCAGCACGGTCCGGGCGCACGGGCCGCCCTGGTCCAGCGAGGACGAGAAGGCGACCAGGCCGTAGCGGGAGACCGAGCCGTAGGTGGGCTTGACGCCGACGGTGCCGGTGACGGCGCCGGGCTGGCGGATCGAGCCGCCGGTGTCGGTGCCGATCGCCAGCGGGGCCTCGTAGGCGGCCAGCGCGGCGGCCGAGCCGCCGCCGGAGCCGCCGGGGATGCGGCTGAGGTCCCACGGGTTGCCGGTCACGCCGTAGGCGGAGTTCTCGGTGGAGGAGCCCATCGCGAACTCGTCCATGTTGGTCTTGCCGAGAATCACCACGCCGGCGTCCTTGAGACGCGAGGTCAGGGTGGCGTCGTACGGCGGGATCCAGCCTTCGAGGATCTTGGAGCCGCAGGTGGTCGGGACACCCTTGGTGGTGAAGACGTCCTTCAGCGCGAGCGGGACGCCGGCCAGCGGGCCCAGCTCCTCGCCCCTGGCGCGCTTCTCGTCGACGGCGCGGGCGGCGCCGAGCGCGCCCTCGGTGTCGACGTGGAGGAAGGCGTTGACCTTCTGGTCGACGGCCTCGATGCGGTCCAGGTGGGCCTGGGCGACCTCGACGGCGGAGACCTCGCCCTTGGCGATGGCGGCGGCCGTGTCGGCGGCCGTCCACTTGGTGATGCCCATGGCAGCTGCTCCAGTGGCAGAGGGACCCTCCTCGCCGGAGGCGGGCGAGGAGGGATGGATCAGGTCAGTCATGGGTGGTTCAGTCCTCCCCGAGGATCTGCGGCACACGGAAACGCTGCTCCTCGGCGGCCGGGGCGCCGGCCAGCGCCTGGTCCGGGGTGAGCGACGGCCGCACCTCGTCCGCGCGCATGACGTTCGTCAGCGGCAGCGGGTGGGAGGTCGGCGGGACGTCCTGTCCGGCGACCTCGGAAACGCGGGCGACCGCGCCGATGATCACGTCGAGCTGCTCGGCGAAGTGGTCCAGCTCTTCGGCCTGCAACTCAAGACGCGACAGCCGAGCGAGGTGGGCGACCTCCTCGCGCGTGATGCCAGGCATGCAGCGATCCTCAGGGGTGAGTTCTGGTGAGGCCCGGCGATGCGGTCAGGCGGTGCCGGGCCCGGGCGGGGGCAGCCGGCTCGGCGGCCCCGTCCTCTTGGTCTTTGGCCCCCATCCTATGGGGCCCGACCCGGCCACCGGCCAACGAGTGAGCGCGCGGACCGGTCACAGCGGCCGCGGGCGGGACTACTGCGGCCTGGTCGGGGCCCAGTTGGGGACGCCTGGGGCCTGGATCTCCATCTGCGCGGCCTGCACCGCCTGGATCACCGGCGGCAGGACGGGCGGCAGCACGGGCGGCAGGACCGGCTGCATGCCCGGGGGCAGCTGCGTGGCCGCGGACATCCGCTCCACCGGCGGCGCGCCGGTCCGGTGCACCCGCAGCCAGGCGGTGGCCTGCTCGGCCGGCAGCGCCGCCGAGACCAGCCAGCCCTGGACGGCGTCCACCCCCATGAGGTGCAGCCGTTCCCAGGTCTCGTCGTCCTCGACGCCCTCGGCGACCACGGTCAGCCCGAGCGAGTGGGCCAGCTCCACCGAGCAGCGGACCACGGCCGCGTCGTGGTCGTCCGCGACCATCCGGGAGACGAAGGAGCGGTCGATCTTCAGCTCGCCGACCGGGAGGCTGCGCAGCCGCACCAGTGAGGAGTGGCCGGTGCCGAAGTCGTCCAGGGACATCCCGACGCCGTAGCCGCGCAGTTCGGCCAGGGTGTCGGCGGCCCGGCGCGAGTCGTCCAGCAGCAGCCGTTCGGTGATCTCCAGCTGGAGCGCGTGGGCGGGCACCTGGTGGCGGACCAGGTGCCCGGCGACCCGCTGGGCGAAGCCGGGGTTGAGCACGTCGCGCGGTGAGACGTTCACCGCCACCTGCACCTGGAGGCCCTGCTCGCGCCAGTGGGCGAGCTGGCCGACGGCCGCCTCCAGCACGTAGTCGGTCAGCCGGGGCATCAGACCGCTGGACTCGGCGAGCCCGACGAACTCGTCCGGCGAGACCTTGCCCTGGCCGGGGCGCTCCCAGCGCAGCAGCGCCTCCAGTCCGACCACCCGGCCGTCGAAGGCCACCTTCGGCTGGTAGTGCAGCTGCACCTCGCCGGTCTCCAGGGCCCGCCGCAGATCGCCGAGCAGGCCGATCCGGTAGGGCGTGTCGGCGTCCTGGGCCTCGTCGTACTGCTCGACGCAGCTGTGGCCGCGCTGGGCGTGGGCCATCGCCACATCGGCGCGGCGCAGCAGCGATTCGGCGTCCTGGGCGTGCTGCGGGTAGACGCAGACGCCCGCGCTGGCCTCCAGGACGAGCAGCAGCCCGTCCAGCCGGATCGGCGCCGCCAGCTCGGCGATCAGCGCCTTGGCGACCCGTTCCAGGGTGTTCGGGCAGCCGATGCCGGGCAGCAGGACGGCGAACTCGTCGCCGCCCATCCGGGCCACCAGCGGGCGGCCGCGCCGGTAGCGCGGGGGCAGCCCGGCGAAGACGTCGTCGATCGATCCCCTGGTCGCGCTGCCCGGCGGGCCGCCGGAGCGCAGCGCACGGTGCAGCCGGCGGGCGATGTGCACCAGCAGCCGGTCGCCGGCGGTATGGCCGAGGGTGTCGTTGAGCGACCGGAACCGGTCGAGGTCGAGCAGGATGAGACCGACGCTGTAGCCCTCGTCGTGCTCGGCGATGGCCTCCTGGGCTGCCAGCAGCAGGGCCTGTCGGTTGGGCAGGTCGGTCAGCGGGTCGGTGAGCTGGTCCCGGGCCCGGTCCCGGGCGATCCGCCAGGCCGCGACCAGGACGGCCAGGGGCACCGCGAACAGCGGTAACAGCTCGGGCTCGTACCGGTAGACCAGGACGGCCAGCGGGATGAGCGGTGCGGCGCCGGCCAGCAGTACGCCGAGCAGCAGGACCGCACCTGCCACCCCCTGCGGCGGGCGTGTGGGCGCACCGCCGGTCGTACGATCCATAAGCCTTGTCCTCCGTCGGGACCGCCCCGTCAGGCCGCCTTAACGGTGAAGCACCGTACCGGCGCCGGCAGCTGCCGGGCATGGAGCGACCCCGCGGAGAACCGGCTCAGCCGGTGCCCCCACCCCTGCTGACACTCTGTTGCGCTCAAGGGTATTCCCGGGCCCACCCGGTGGGCAGACTTTCGGACAACCGGAAAAGCGCCACCGCGCTCCGGTGCCGCACGGTGACACAATGCCCGCCTTCACCGTGCGGCACCTGATGACGGTGCATCAGGACGATAACAAGACAAATCCCGGGCTTCCGCGCGCGGGTCAGCCCTCGACGGGCTCCTCCGCCGCGGGCTCCTGTCCGGCGGCCTCCGCGCCGAGGTCCGCAGCGAGGTCGGCAGCGAGGTCGGCCGCGCCGCCGGCCGTGACGTCCGCCGCAGGCTCCGCCGCGGCCTTCGCGGCGCGCTTCTTCGCGGGCGCCTTCTTCACCGGCTCCTCGACCACGGGCTCCGGCGGCAGGCCCAGGTGGACCCGGGCCGCGGCGGAACCCTGCTCCAGCAGGACGGCGAAACCCGCGTCGTCGAGGACCGGCAGCCCGAGCTGGACCGCCTTGTCGTACTTGGACCCGGGATTGTCCCCGGCGACCACGAAGTGGGTCTTCTTCGAGACCGACCCGGTCACCTTCGCGCCGCGCGAGGTCAGTGCCTCCTTGGCGCCGTCCCGGGTGTGGCCGGTCAGCGTGCCGGTGACGACGACGGTCAGGCCCTCCAGCGGGCGCTCGGCCTCCTCCTCGGGGGCCTCCTCGGTGAAGCGGACGCCGGCCTCGCGCCACTTCTCCACGATCTCCCGGTGCCAGTCCACCTGGTACCACTCGATGATCGACCGCGCGGTGCCCGTGCCGACGCCGTCGGTCGCGGCCAGCCGCTCCTCGCCCGCCGCGAAGATCGCGTCCAGGTCGCGGAACTCCCGGGCCAGGTCCTGGGCCGCGACCGGGCCCACGTGCCGGATCGAGAGGCCGTTGAGGAAGCGCCAGAGCGGGCGGTCCTTGGCCTTCTCGATGTTGTCGAGCATCAGCCCGGTGTTCTTCTTCGGCGCCCCGGTGGTGGTGGCGAAGAAGAACACCTCCTTCTCCTCACCGGTCTCGTCGTCGAGCTTGGGCATGCCGGTCTTCTGGTCGCGCACCAGCACCTTGATCGGCAGCAGTTGCTCCACCGTCAGGCCGAAGATGTCGCCCTCGTTCCCCACCGGCGCCCCGACCGGCGCCAGCGGCTGGGTCAGCGCGGTGGCCGCGACGTAGCCCAGGCCCTCGATGTCCAGCGCCGAGCGCCCGCCGAGGAAGGCGATCCGCTCGCGGATCTGGGCCGGGCAGAACTGGGCGTTGGGGCAGCGCAGGTCGATGTCCCCCTCGGCCATCGGCCGCAGCTCCTCGCCGCACTCGGGGCAGTGCGAGGGCATCACGAACGGCACCTCGTCGCCGTCCCGCAGGTCGTAGACCGGGCCGAGAATCTCCGGGATGACGTCGCCGGCCTTGCGCAGCACCACGGTGTCGCCCAGCAGGACGTCCTTGGCCTTCACCACGTCCTGGTTGTGCAGCGTCGCGTACTGGACCATCGAGCCGGCCACCTTGACCGGCTCGGCCAGCACCGCGTACGGGGTGGCCCGGCCGGTGCGCCCGATGCCGATCTTGATCTCGGCCAGCTTGCCGGTGACCTCCTCCGGCGGGTACTTCCAGGCGATGGCCCAGCGCGGGGACTTGGAGGTGGAGCCGAGCCGGCCCTGCAGGGCGATCTCGTCCACCTTGACGACCACACCGTCGATCTCGTGCTCGACCGAGTGCCGCTGCTCGCCGAAGTGCTTGATGAAGGCGCGGACCTCCGCCAGCGTGCCGACCACCTTGTTGTGCCGGGCGGTGGGCAGGCCCCAGTCGTGCAGCAGCTGGTAGGCGTGCGACTGGTTGTCGATGTCGAAGCCGACCCGGGCGCCGATGCCGTGCACCACCATGTGCAGCGGGCGGGCGGCGGTGATCAGCGGGTCCTTCTGGCGGAGCGAGCCGGCGGCGGCGTTCCGCGGGTTCATGAAGAGCCGGATCATCGCCCGGGGGCGCTTGCCCTCCTTGGCGCGCTCCTCGTTCTCCAGCCGGCGGCGCTCGTTCTCCTCCGCGAAGGAGGCGTTGAGCGCCTCGAACGCGTCGGTCGGGAAGTACACCTCGCCGCGGATCTCCACCAGCTCGGGGATGTCGTCGCCCTTGAGCCGGTGCGGGATCTCCTTGATGGTGCGGACGTTGGCGGTGATGTCCTCGCCGACCCGGCCGTCGCCGCGGGTCGCCGCCTGCACCAACTGGCCGTTCTCGTAGGTGAGGTTGACGGCCAGGCCGTCGACCTTGAGCTCGCAGAGGTAGTGGTAGTCGATGCCGGCCAGCTCGGCGGCGACGCGTTCGGCCCAGGCGGCCAGCTCGTCGTCGTCCATCGCGTTGTCCAGGCTGAGCAGCCGCTCCCGGTGCTCGACCGGGGCGAACAGCACGGTGGGCGCGCCGCCGACCCGCTGGGTCGGGGAGTCCGGCGTCACCAGCGCCGGGTGCTCGGCCTCCAGCGCCTCCAACGCCCGCATCAGGGCGTCGAAGTCGGCGTCGCTGATGATCGGCGCGTCCTGCTCGTAGTAGCGGGCGCGGTGGTCCTCGATCTCGGCCGCCAGCTCGGCGTGCCGTCTGCGGACCTCCGCCGGGATCTCCTCCCAGCCCTCGACAGCCACCACCGCAAGCCCTCCTACGTTCTCATTCCGGGTTGTCCACCAGGCTCTGGGCCGCCCGCACGCTCAGTGACAGCGCCTTGCGCGCACCGGCCGGGGAGGCCCCGGCCAGTCCGCAGGTGGGTGTCACCAGCACGCGCCGGCCCAGCAGCTCCGGGGCGAACCCGAGCCTGCGCCACAACGTCCTGACACCCTGGACCATACCGGCCGGGTCGGACACTGCCGTTGATTGAGAAACGGGCAGGTCAACGGCGGGCACCAGACCCGCGAGGATCATCGTGCCGGCCTCGACCGCCTCGCCGAGATCGTCGTCCGCCCGGTCGGTGAGAAGCGTGAAGTCCAGCGAGATCCCGGCCACTCCGGCCCGGCGCAGCAGCGGGATCGGTACCCGCGGCGCGCAGCAGTGCACCACCACGGGGGCGTCGAGGCCCCGGATCACCTCGCGCAGCACCTCCTCGGCGACCTGGCGGTCGACCGAGCGCAGCCGCTGGAAGCCGCTGGCGGTCTTCACGTCGCCGGCCAGCACGGCGGGCAGCGAGGGCTCGTCGAGCTGGAGCACGACCTCCGCCCCCGGGATGCGCTTGCGGACGTCGGCGAGATGGCGGCGCAGGCCCTCGGTGAGCGAGCCGGCGATGTCGCGGCAGGCGCCGGGGTCGGCGAGCGCCTTCTCGCCGTGCCTGAGCTCGATCGCGGCGGCCAGCGTCCACGGCCCGACGGCCTGGACCTTGAGCGCGCCCTGGTAGCCCTGGGTGAACTCCTCCAGCGCGTCCAGGTCCTCGCCGAGCCAGGAGTGGGCGCGCCGGGTGTCGCGGCCGGGGCGGTCGGTGAACCGCCAGCCGCTCGGCTCGGTCTGCGCGAACAGCTCGACCAGCAGGCCGGCTCCGCGTCCGATCATGTCGGCGCCGGGGCCGCGGGCCGGCAGTTCGGGGAGGAACGGCAGCTGTTCCAGCGCCCCGGTGGAGGTCTTGGCGGCCTCCCGCGCGTCGGTGCCGGGCAGCGATCCGACGCCGGTGGCGGCGCCGCGCAGGTCGGGGAAGGAGTGTCCGTTGCTCACCCCGGAAGCGTACGAGATCCGGAGCGCCGACGGCCCCGGCACCGAGCGCTGGGCTCGGTACCGGGGCCGCTCAGGAGAAACGCCAGGCTCAGTACGCCTGGTGTCAGTACGCCTGGTAGCCGAACAGGTCGACCACGATGTGCGCCGGGGCGCCGCTGGAGTTGCGGATCGTGATCCTGCCGTCCTTTACCGGGACCACGACCTGGTTGGCGATGGTCTCGCCGGCCTCGAAGTTGACGTTCGAGGTGTCCGGCAGCGTGTCACCGTGCGGGTACACGGTGAGGAAGCCGGCCTGCTGGGGTTCGGTCACCGTGACGTTCAGGGTGACCGCGGCGACGTTCGGGATGTCGAACGGGATGTCCACGGTCTCGCCGGCGAGGACCGGTGCGGCCGGACGGTCACCCATCTCGTAGTAGGTGTGCTCACGGGTGTCCAGGACCCGGACCGGTCCGGCCTGCCGGTAGGAGACCTTGCCCTCGTCGCTGTAGTAGCCGGCGAGGTCGGCGACCACGTGCGTGGTGCCGCCGGAGGCGTTGTGGAAGGAGACCTTGCCGTCCTTGACCGGCACCGTCACCAGGTTGGCGATGGTGCGGCCGGCCACCCAGTTGAGGTTCGAGGTGTCCGGCAGCGTGTCGCCGTGCGGGTAGACGGTCAGGAAGCCGGCCTGCTGGGGCTCCGTCACCGTGACGTTCAGCGTCACCGCGGTGACACCACTCGCCGGGATGCCACCGACGCCCGCGACCTGGAGGTCCACCGTGCCGTCGGCCGGGACGGCCTGCTTCTGCGGCACACCGACCGCCTCGCGAGTGTCCAGCAGCCGGGTCGGGCCCTGCGCGTGGAACAGCGAGCCCTTGGCACTGTGGTAGCCGGCCAGGTCGGCGATCACCTGCACGGTGCCGCCGGAGGAGTTGCGGAAGGAGACCTTGCCGTCTTTGACCGGCACCGTCACCAGGTTCGGGATCGTGCTCCCCGCCGCCCAGTTGAGGTTCGAGGCGTTCGGCAGTTCGTCGCCGTGCGGGTAGACGGTCAGGAAGCCGGCCTGCTGGGTCTCCGTCACGGTCACGTTCATGGTCACGGCGGTGAGACCCTCGGCCGGGATGCCGGCCATGCCCGCGACCTGGAGGTCCACCGTGCCACCGGCCGGGACGGCCTGCTTCTGCGGCACACCGACCGCCTCGCGAGTGTCCAGCAGACGCGTCGGACCGGCCGGCGTGAACGCGGAGCCGATGTCCAGGTGCTCGTACGCGCCGCGGTCGCGGTAGCCCTTGCCCGTCCCGGTGTTGGGCACCGTCGGGTCGTCGACGGGCGCCCAGCCACCTCGGTCGGTCGCCAGTATGCCGGGGGCGGTCTCGTCGGCCGAGTCGATCGTGTGGTCGATCGGCGCGTTCGGCCCCTTCGGGACGTAGGTCGGGGCGACGAAGTCGTGGACGCCCTGGCCGCCGCTGCCCGCGGTGAAGCCGGCCTGGCTGGTGTAGGCGACACCGGCCCAGTTGTAGGCGGCGGCGCCACTGATCGGGTCGACGACGTTGTAGTCGACCTTGGTACCGGCCGTGGCGCTCTGGGCGACGGTGATCCCCGTGGCCCTGCCGGGCGTTCCGCACGCCTTGGTCCGGTAGTCCGCCGTGTTCACCACGTTGTTCTCGACGACCGCACCGCCCGAGGAGCCGTCCAGCACGATGCCGGCGAAGCAGGACGAGTAGACGGTGTTGCTCACCACGGTGGTGCTCGGGGCGTCCTTGACCAGGATGCCGGTCATGTCGTTGACGTTGTTGGCCCGGACCACGTTGGTGGTCAGGACCGTCCCGGTGGACCCGCCGTCGACCTGGAACACCGGGCCCGGCAGGTAGTCGAAGTCACCGCGACCGTAGACGACCCGGTCGGAGCCGTTGGTGATCCGGACGCCGCCGCCCCAGGCCGAGACGTTGGTGAAGGAGACGTCGTGTCCGCCGTCGACCACCACGGCCGGCCGTTGGTAGGCGCCGAGGCTCAGGTTCTCGAACCTGAGGTGATCGGCTCCCCGGACCACGAGGGCGCTGTCCGGGTGGTTCGGGGCTCCACCGGTGAGGTTGGCGGGGCCACCGGGCGAGTACTGATGGGCCGGGCCGCGGAAGGTGATCGGGGCATCGGCCGTACCGGAACGGGTCACGATCACCGCGGTGTCGTTGTAGGCGCCGGCGGCGATCTCGACCGTCTGCCCGGGCTGGACGACCGCGGCCGCCGCGGCCACGTGGCAGAACGGGGCGGCCTGGGTGCCGCTGCCGCCGTCGGTGCAGTTGGCACCGGCGGCGTTGTTGACGTAGAGCGTGCCGGCCGCAGCGGACGCGCCGACCGTTCCGACGGCCGGCAGGCCTATCGAGCCGATCAGCACCGCGCCCACAGCCAGTGCTGTGCGAGTTCTGGAAATTGGAGGCCCCCCTGGGCGAAAAGCCGGACGATCCGGCGGGACAGCCCTCAGGACGCCTGATCCGCCGGAGGGCGAACGGATGATTCCACAGGGGGTTCCGCGACGCCACCGATAAATGGGGGGCGGGAACAGGAAGTCGGACCGGCCGACTCCCTGCTCCCGGGCATGGTGCCCGGCCCTAGCGGCCCTAGCGGCCCGGGCGGACGGTGATCTCGGTGATCTCGGCGTCGCGCGGCAGGTCGATGGCGGTGAGCAGGGCCTTGACCACGGACTCGGGGGCGATCCAGCGGTCGCCGTCGTACTCCTTGCCCTCCTGCTGGTGCACCTTGACCTGCATCGCGGTGGCGACCCGGCCGGGGAAGACCGAGGTGACCCGGACGCCGTGCTCGTGCTCCTCCAGCCGCAGCGAGTCGGCGAGCGCGCGCAGCCCGTGCTTGCTGGCCGCGTACGCCCCCCACTCGGCACTGGCCCGCAGCCCCGCACCGGAGTTGACGAAGACCACATGGCCCTTGGCCAGCCGGACCGAGGGCAGCAGC
Source organism: Kitasatospora sp. NPDC088548 (assembly GCF_044753005.1). NCBI lineage: Bacteria > Bacillati > Actinomycetota > Actinomycetes > Kitasatosporales > Streptomycetaceae > Kitasatospora > Kitasatospora sp. NPDC088548. The sequence goes on along the minus strand of NZ_JBIVMI010000014.1, from coordinate 179,488 downwards.
AGCCGGGTCAGCTCGGCGGGGGCGACCAGGTTGACGGCGAGGGTGTCCTGCCAGGCCTTGACCGGCAGGTCGCCGATCTGGCCCAGCTCGACGACGCCGGCGATGTGCAGCAGGGAGTCCAGCCGGACCGGCAGCTCCTGGTGGCCGAGGGCCCAGGAGAGCTTGGCCGGGTCACCGAGGTCACCGACCAGCGTCCGGGCCCCGGGGAAGCGCTCCCGCAGTTCGGCGGCCCGGCGGGCGTCGCGGGTCAGCAGCCAGAGGTCGTCCCCGCGTTCGGCGAGGCGCTCGGCGACGACGGCGCCGATGCCGGAGCCCGCGCCGGTGATCAGATGGGTAGCCATGTCCCCGATCCTCTCAGGCGCCGGTCTTGAGCTGCTCGAAGACCTCGGCCGGGGTCCCGGCGAAGCCGATCAGGTCGCCGAGCGGCCGGGGCAGGAAGCCCTCGGCGTCCATCCGCTCCAGCTGGGTGCGCAGGCCCGCGTAGAAGCCCTCGGTGTCCAGGACGACGACCGGCTTGTCGTGCAGCGCGTGCTTCTTGAGCTCCAGCACCTCGGTGACCTCGTCCAGCGTGCCGAGGCCGCCGACCAGGACGACGACCGCGTCCGCGCGCGTCAGCAGCTGGGCCTTGCGCTCGGCGAGGTCGCGGGTCATCACCAGCTCGTCGGCGCCCTGGTAGACCTTGTCGGCCAGCAGGTCGACCGAGACCCCGACCAGCCGGCCCCCGGCGGCCTTCACCCCGTCGGCGAGCAGCCCCATCAGGCCGGTGTGGGAGCCGCCCCAGACCAGCGTGTGGCCCCCCTCCCCGAGCAGCCGGGCGAACTCGGCGGCGGGGTCGGTGTAACGGTCGTCCAGGGAGTACGCGGAGCAGAAAACACAGATATTCATAGTGCGTCCGGTCTATCACGAGCCTGGTGCTCGGCTCAGCCGCTTATCCGGACGGCCTGGCGGCTCGCTCATCGGACAGTGTGTTCACCGATCAAGTGACGACCGTCGTGTGTGCGGACGCTCGGTGCGGCGTCTTCCCGGAGCGCGTCCAGCATCCGCACCGCGTACACCTCGGCCATGCGACCGGACACTTCGGCCGGCGTGAGCCAGTCGACCTCGATCGACTCGTCCGAGAGCTGTTCGCTCCCGCCCTCGGGGCGGCAACGAAAGACCAGGGCGACGATCCCCCGGTTCATATTCTTGTAGACGCCGGTCAGCCGCTCCACACCGACCTTGATCCCGGTCTCCTCGTAGATCTCGCGCCGCACGCCGTCCTCGATGGCCTCCGTCAGCTCCAGAACGCCGCCCGGAGGCTCCCAGGTCCCGTTGTCGGCCCGGCGAATCGCCAGCACCCGGCCGTCCCTTCGCACCACCGCCCCGGCAACGGACACCGAGTGGAGCTGCGTTGACTGGGACTTCCCGGCGCTGTTACTCATGTGCAGGAGAATAGGAGCCCTGAAGGACTATGGCGAGTGATGACGTGGCCTCGTCGGCCAAGGCGAAGTACCTGCAGATCGCGGACGACCTCGCCGCGCAGATCAAGTCAGGGGGCCTCGCGCCCGGGGCGGCCGTGCCCAGTGAAGCCGGGCTCATGCAACGGTACGGAGTCGCGTCCGGCACGGTCCGCAAGGCCGTCGCCGAACTCCGGACGGCCCAGCTGATCGAGACGCATCACGGTCGCGGCTCCTTCGTCCGCTCGCGTCCGCCGGTTCAGCGCCAGTCCTCGGACCGGTTCCGCCGCGCCCACCGCAATGCCGGCAAGGCCGCCTACCTCGCCGAGGCGGAGGCGACCGGCGGCGTCCCGTCCGTGACGGTGCTGTTCGTCGGCCCCGCAGAGGCACCCTTGGAGATCGCCGAGCGGCTGAGCCTCCCTGCGGGGACCCAAGTGCTGACACGCAAGCGCCGGTACTTCCGTGACGGTGTGCCGACCGAAGAAGCCATGTCGTACCTGCCGTGGGACGTGGTCAAGGACATCCCGGAAGTCTTCGCCGAGAACCCCGGCGGCGGCGGCATCTACGCCCGCCTCGAAGAACACGGCCATGTTCTCGCCGAGTTCACCGAGTCCGTACGGGCCCGGCTGGCGACCAAGCCCGAGACCGCGGCACTGGCGCTGAGCCCCGGTTCGCCGGTAATCCATCTCGTTCGGAACGCGATCACCACGGACGGCCGCGTGGTAGAGGTGTGCGACACCATTATGGCCGCTGACCAGTTTGTTCTGGACTATCGCTTCGCGGCCCGCGACTGACGCACGATCAACTCCTCCAGCCCGCCACAGGATTCTTCTTGTGGCGGGTTGACTCATGTACAGGAGTAGGGCACTCTTCTACTCGTCACTCCTGCACATAAGTACAGGATGGTGCACCATCTAGAGGAGATAGCCGTCATGGCCACATTTCCCACGTCGTGCGCGCCGCTGGAGGCTCGCGCGCCTCTCGACACCGGATTGACGCCGGTTCTGACGACAGATGAAGTGCTGCTGCCCTACCGGCCCGAGTCCGCGAGCCAGGCCCGAAAGCTGGTCCGGCGCAAGCTGACGGAGTTGGGGCTGTCCCACCTCATCGACTCGGCCGAGTTGGTCGCCAGCGAACTGGTCACCAACGCGGCGAAGACGGGCTGCGGTCTCCACATAACGGTCACCATCCAGCGAGTCGCAGACGCAACCGTGCGGATCTCGGTCCGCGACGGCTCGCGATCCCTACCGGTGCTGATCCGCGCTTCCGACGACGACGAAGGCCACCGTGGCCTCAGCCTCGTCCACCAGCTGACGGCCGGCCGGTGGGGAGTCACCGTCGAACCGTTCGGAAAAGTCGTCCACGCCGACATCACGCAGTGAGTGGATCACCTGCGGCACAGCACTCCGGCGACCTCGCAGCCGCCTCGGACAACCACAGCCAGGCCCCCGAGCCCGGCGAGACGCGGGCCTCTCGACTTCGGGACCGTCTACGCCGTGTCGGCGGCGGCGAGGGGCAGCACGCGGGCAAGAAGGACCCGGGTGCGGCCAAGCCGTCCGCCGACGGGGCGCGGCCGACGCCCGAGCCGAAGCACAAGAAGGACGACGGCAAGAAGTGACGAACCCCGCGCACCAACCGGAGCAGGCCGCCGTACGCGGCCTGCTCCGGGCCATCGGAGAAGAACTCGGCGGCCCTGTCCCCTCCGAGTGGAAGGCCGCGATCAAGGCGGTTCCACGTCACCGGTTCCTGCCGGAGAGAATCTGGCTGGAGACCGGTACAGGAACCTACAGACCGTGCGACCTCCAGGCCGACCCGAACCGCTGGTTCGGGTCGGCCTACTCCAACGTTCCTGTTGTCACCCAGATCAACGACGGCAGGGAGCCTGACGACCCGGCCGACCTCTGGCCGTCCTCCTCGGCCTCGGCGCCCTCGATCGTGGTCAGGATGCTGCGCGACCTCGAGTTGCGGCCTGGGATGAACGTCCTGGAGATCGGCACCGGCACCGGCTGGAACGCGGCACTCCTGGTCCACCGCCTCGGTGCCGGATACGTGGCCTCGGTCGAGGTGGACCCAGAGGTCGCCATGCAGGCCTGGGCCTCGCTGAACGCGGCGGGCCTGAATGTGGAGCTGGTCTGCGGGGACGGCGCACAAGGCTGGAGTGTGCGACAACCGTACGACCGGATCATCTCGACCTGCTCGGTCCGGAGGGTGCCGCAGGCATGGATCGAGCAGACCGAGCCAGGCAGCATCATCCTCACCCCGTGGGACAACCCCATGCTCTGCTGGGGACTGCTCAAGCTCACCGTCGGACGTGACCGAACGCACGGGCGCTTCAGCCCGCACTCGGCGTTCATGCTGATGCGGAACCAGCGCCAGGATCTGCGGATCTTCCGCGACGTCGTCCACGATGACCATCAGCCTGACGAGTCCCACACCACCCTGGCTCCATCACAGGTGACCGGAGACCACTGGGAGGCCCGCTTCGCCCTCGGCCTCAAGCTCGGCGATGTCTGGACCGCGTGGGACCACGAACCCGACATCGACGGGGTCGCCACCCGTCTGTGGGTGGCGACCCCGGATACCCGATCGTGGGCGGCGGTGGACCACGACGGCGGGCAGAGCAACCGATTCACCGTCTGGCAGCACGGCCCGCGCCGGCTCTGGGACGAAATCGAGGCAGCCTACCGATGGTGGGAACAGCACGGCCGGCCGCAGCCCGAGCGCTTCGGGCTGACGATCATCGGAGCCGAGCAATGGGTCTGGCTTGACCAACCGACCGGGCTGATCCGGACGCTGCCATAGAGCGGGCGGGCCGGGCGGAGCCCGCCGGCCCGCCCGAAGCATTGCCTTACGCGCGGACGGCCGGGCGTTCGGTGGTGGCGATGGTGGCGGAGCCGACCACCCGGGTGCCGTCGTACAGCACCACGGCCTGGCCGGGGGCGATGCCGCGCACCGCGCTGTCCAGCCGGACCCGCAGCTCCCCGTCCACCACGGCGGCGGTGACCGGCACTTCCTCGCCGTGGGCGCGCAGCTGGGCGGTGTACCGGCCCTCGGCCGCCGCCTCGGTGCCGCACCAGCGCGGGCGGATCGCGGTCAGCGCCGTCACGTCCAGGCCCTCCAGCGGGCCGACCGTGACGGTGTTGTTCACCGGGGAGATGTCCAGGACGTAGCGCGGCTTGCCGTCGGCGGCCGGGCGGCCGATCCGCAGGCCCTTGCGCTGGCCGATGGTGAAGCCGTAGGCGCCGTCGTGCTCGCCGAGCTTGGTGCCGTCCGCGTCGAGGATGTCGCCGGTGGCGGTGCCGAGGTGCCTGGCCAGGAAGCCCTGGGTGTCGCCGTCGGCGATGAAGCAGATGTCGTGGCTGTCCGGCTTCTTGGCGACGGCCAGGCCCCGGCGCTCGGCCTCGGCCCGGATGACGTCCTTGGTGGTGTCGCCGAGCGGGAAGAGCGAGTGGGCGAGCTGGTCGGCGTCGAGCACACCGAGCACGTACGACTGGTCCTTGGCGGCGTCGACCGCGCGGTGCAGCTCGCGGCGGCCGTCCGGGAGGTCGACGATCCGGGCGTAGTGGCCGGTGCAGACCGCGTCGAAGCCGAGCGCGATCGCCTTGTCCAGCAGCGCGGCGAACTTGATCTTCTCGTTGCAGCGCAGGCAGGGGTTGGGCGTGCGGCCGGCCGCGTACTCGGCGACGAAGTCGTCGATCACGTCCTCGCGGAAGCGCTCGGCGAGGTCCCAGACGTAGAACGGGATGCCGATCACGTCGGCGGCCCGGCGGGCGTCCCGGGAGTCCTCGATGGTGCAGCAGCCGCGGGCACCGGTGCGGAACGACTGCGGGTTGGACGAGAGGGCCAGGTGCACGCCCGTCACCTCGTGCCCCGCTTCGGCGGCGCGGGCCGCGGCGACGGCGGAGTCGACCCCGCCGGACATCGCCGCGAGCACGCGCAGGCGGCCAGTGGACGGAACGGTCGGAGCACCCGGGAAATCAGTCATGATGCCAACAAGGGTACGTGCTCACCGCGAACGCGCGGCCGGGTTTCCTACCGCCGGGCGGCGGCCGCGAGACCGGCGTTGCGGGCGCGCTGGACGGCGGGCGCGATGGCGGCGGCCAGCGCGGTGACGTCCTCCCGGACGGAGGTGTGGCCGAGCGAGAACCGCAGCGAGGAGCGGGCCAGCACCGGGTCGACACCCAGCGCCAGCAGCACGTGGCTGGGCTGCGGCACCCCGGCCGAGCAGGCCGAGCCGGTGGAGCACTCGATGCCCTGGGCGTCGAGCAGCATCAGCAGTGCGTCGCCCTCGCAGCCGGGGAAGGAGAAGTGCGCGTTGGCGGGCAGCCGGCCCCCGGCCGTCGGGTCACCGTTGAGCACCGCGTCCGGGACGGCGGCCAGCACGGCGGCGACCAGTTCGTCCCGCAGCGCGCCGAGCGCCTCCTGGTGCTCCGCCCGGCGTTCGACCGCGATCGCCGCGGCGGCCGCGAAGCCGGCGGCGGCGGGCGCGTCCAGGGTGCCGGAGCGGACGTCGCGCTCCTGGCCGCCGCCGTGCAGCAGCGGGACGGGCGCCGCCCCGCGGGACAGCAGCAGCGCGCCGATGCCGAACGGGCCGCCGATCTTGTGGCTGGTGACGGTGAGCGCGGTGAGCCCCGACTCCGCGAAGGAGACCGGGACCTGGCCGAGCGCCTGCACCGCGTCGGCGTGCGTCGGGATGCCGTACTCGGCTGCCACGGCGGCGAGTTCGGCGATCGGCTGGACGGTGCCGACCTCGTTGTTGGCCCACATCACGGTGACCAGCGCGACCGAGGAAGGGTCCCGCTCGATCGCCGAGCGCAGCGCCTCCGGGCGCACCCGGCCGACGGCGTCGACCGGCAGGTACTCGACCTCGGCGCCCTCGTGCTCGGAGAGCCAGTGCACCGCGTCCAGTACGGCGTGGTGCTCGACCGGGCTGCAGAGCACCCTGGTCCGGGCCGGGTCGGCGCCGCGCCGGGCCCAGTACAGCCCCTTGACCGCGAGGTTGTCGGACTCGGTGCCGCCGCCGGTCAGCACGATCTCGCTGGGGCGGGCGCCCAGCGAGTCGGCGAGCGACTCGCGGGCCTCCTCGACCACCCGGCGGGCCCGGCGGCCGGACGCGTGCAGGGCTGAGGCGTTGCCGACGACCCCCAGGTGCGCCGTCATCGCGGCGATCGCCTCGGGCAGCATCGGCGTGGTCGCCGCGTGGTCCAGGTATGGCATAACCATCCGATTGTAGAGGGCCGCCGAGGGGCGGTCAGGCCATTGCCCCGACTGTGCCGCACCGTTGGCCGAACGGGACCCAAAGCCCGTGGGGTGGTTGGCCTGTCGCTCGGGGAAGCGGTTAGCCTGACGGCCACTGCAATCGGCCGGACGGGACTGGGGGCGGAATGTCGCAGTCGGTCGACCGCGCGCTCACCATCCTCGGCTCCCTCGGCGACGGCCCGGTCACCCTCGAACAGGCCGCGACCGGCATCGGGGTGCACAAGTCCACCGCGCTGCGGCTGCTGCGCACGCTGGAGGAGCACGGCTTCGTCCACCGCCAGTCCGATCTGCGCTACCGGCTCGGCGGCCGGCTGCTCTCGCTCGCGCACCGGGCGCTGGAGGAGATCGACGTCCGGCAGGTCGCCGCGCCGCATCTCGCGGCCCTCAACGAGCGTTGCGGCTTCACGGTCCAGCTGGCCGTGCTGCAGGACGGCGAGGTGCTGTACCTGGACGAGCTGGCCGGCCGCTGGGACGGCGCCGCGGCCCGGCCGTCCCGGATCGGCCGGCGCGCCCCGGCGGCCGGGACGGCGATCGGCCGGGTGCTGCTGGCCGGCCTGCCGGAGGACGGCGCCCGGGAGGACGGCCTGCCCGCCGAGCTGGCCGCCGTGCGCCGCCAGGGCTGGGCCGCGGAGTCGGCCGAGCACCGGGAGGCGGTGACCTGCGTGGCCGCCCCGGTGGCCGGCAGCGGCGGGCAGGCGGTCGCGGCCTGTGCGGTCAGCGCCCCGGCGGACCGGGTGCCGGCCGCCGAGCTGGCCCGGCTGCTGCCGGAGCTGCTCTGCACCGCCGAGGCGATCTCGCTCGCGTACGGCGGCTCGCCTACTCCTCGCTGGTGCGAGAACCGTTGCGGTGCCAGGCCCGGGGGGCGCGCCAGCCGAACCTGAGGGCGCACATCCGCAGCACGAACGCGGTCAGCGCGGCCGTCGTGCCGGTCACCGCGGTCAGGCGGTCGAGGCCGATCAGCGCCGCCACCAGCGCCGCGCCGACCAGGGCCGGGACGGCGTAGATCTCCCGGTCCCAGCGGAGCAGCGAGGGGATCTCGCCCGCCAGCACGTCCCGCATCACGCCGCCGCCGGCCGCCGTCACCATGCCGAGCGCCACCGCGGCCACCGCACCGAGCCCGTAGTCGTGCGCCTTGGCGGTGCCGGTGACGCAGAACAGCCCGAGGCCGAGCGCGTCCAGGGTCTGCACCGCCCGGTTGATCCGTTCGACCTCCGGGTGCAGGAAGAAGACCACCAGGCCGGCCACCAGCGGCGTCGAGAAGTAGCCGAGGTTGGAGAACGCGGCCACCGGTGTGGCCCCGATCACCAGGTCGCGCATCACACCGCCGCCCAGCGCGGTGACCTCCGCCAGCACACAGATCCCGAAGATGTCCATGTTCTTGCGCACGGCGAGCAGCCCCCCGGAGAGGGCGAAGACGAAGATGCCGACGAGGTCCAGCGTCTGCTGCACGTCGGAGGGGAAGATCTGCGAACTCACCGTCCCATGTGTACCCGATGCGCCGGGCGGGCCCGGGCAATGGTCACGGGCAATGGTCACAGTCGGGCCACGAAGCGCCTCCCGGGGCGCCGTCGGCACCACTCGAACGTTCCCGGTCATCGCGGCTTCCGCTAGCCTCCGCCTGTGAAGCTGATCGAACGTGTATCCAGGCGACGCGCCGGGAGCCCCGCCCCCGCCTCGTCGAGACTCGGCTGGCTCGACGCGCTGCGCGGCATCGCCGCGCTCTCCGTCGCCGTCTACCACCTCGCGCTGCCGTTCTACTGGATCCCGCACGGCACCAAGGTGCCGTACTACCTGGACCCGGGCATCTTCGGCGTGATGCTGTTCTTCCTGGTGAGCGGTTACATCATCCCGGCCTCACTGGAGCGGCGCGGCGACGTGCGGGCGTTCTGGGCCGGGCGCTTCTTCCGGATCTACCCCGTGGTGATCCTGACCGTGGTCGGCTGCCTGCTGATCCTCCCGCGCAACTACACCGTCGTGCAGGGCTGGGCCTTCGAGCACCCCCTGCTGTCGCTCGCCGGCAACGGGATGATGCTGCAGGACATGATGGGCGTGCCCAACGTCGTCGGGGTGATGTGGACGCTCACCTACGAGATGCTCTTCTACTACTTCGTGACGGCCCTGTTCGTCCTGGGCTGGCACCGGCGGAGCGCCCCGATCGCGATCGGCTTCGCGGCCTTCGCGCTGGTCCTCGGCTCCTGGCTGGCGCTGGGCACCATCTCGACCGATCTCGCCGCCACCCGCCATCTGGTGACGGCCGGCGGGCTCGTCGTCGTCATGGCGATGGTCTGCATCTTCACCGCCCGGCCGGAACTGGTCCGCTGGGGCGGGGTGCTGCTCGGCGGTCTGGGCCTGGTGCTGATCCTGCTGAACAGCCGGTCCACCGCGTTCGAGACCATGCTGATCTTCGCGACGATGTTCGCCGGCACCGTGCTGTACCGGCTCGAGCACGGCCAGATCGAGCGGCTCCCGGCCATCCTCTGCTGCCTCTTCGTGGCCGCGTCAGGTTTCCTGGTCGGCTACCTGTACAACCGCGGCCCGGCACTGTGGCGCACCTGGAGCGGCTCCTGGATGTCGTTCTCCTACGCGTACGTGGCCGCCTGGGCGGTCTTCGTGGTCGGCATGCTGCTGCGCAAGCGGCGCTTCCCGCGGGCGCTCAGCTGGCTGGGTGCGATCAGCTACTCGGTCTACCTGCTGCACAACCCGCTGGTCCACGGCATGAACTGGATGCTGGAGGGCCATGCGCCGATCGTCGGCTGGAAGGGCCGCACGGTGCAGTTCGTCGCCTTCATGGCCGTGCTGCTGATCCTCAGCTACCTCAGCTACCGCCTGATCGAGATCCCGTTCCAGAACCTCGGCCGCCGGGTGATGAAGGCCGTGAACCGCCGGTTCCCGCCGCCCGCGGCGCCGTCCCGGCCGGAGGCGGGGGCGGGCGGTCCGGCCGTGCCGACCGGGCGGGATCCGGAGCCCGCGCTGTCCGGCAGCGGCTGACCGCGACCGGCTGCCGCCGACCACCGAACGCGAAGGCCGTCCGCCCGGAGCTCCCAGGCTCCGGGCGGACGGCCTTCGCCGTCGGCGTCAGGTGTTCAGGACACCGCTGTTCAGGGCGCAGCTGTTCAGGACGCCGCGCCGGCGGGGGCGTTCTCCGGGAAGTGGCAGGCCACCTGGTGGCCGGTCTTCAGCGCGGCGAGCGGCGGTTCCTGGGCGGCGCAGATCTCCTGGGCCTTCCAGCAGCGGGTGCGGAAGCGGCAGCCGCTGGGCGGGTTGATCGGTGACGGCACGTCGCCCTGGAGCAGGATGCGCTCGCGCCCGCCCTGCTGCCTGCGGCGCGGGTCGGGCACCGGCACGGCGGACATCAGGGCGTTGGTGTACGGGTGCAGCGGGCTCGCGTAGAGCGAGTCCCGGTCGGCGATCTCGACGATCTTGCCGAGGTACATCACCGCGACCCGGTCGGAGACGTGCCGGACCACCGAGAGGTCGTGCGCGATGATCAGGTACGTCAGGCCCAGCTCGCGCTGGAGGTCGTCCAGCAGGTTGACCACCTGCGCCTGGATCGAGACGTCGAGGGCGGAGACCGGCTCGTCGGCGACGACCATCTTGGGCCGCAGGGCGAGCGCCCGGGCGATGCCGATGCGCTGGCGCTGGCCGCCGGAGAACTCGTGCGGGTAGCGGTTGTAGTGCTCGGGGCTGAGCCCGCACAGCTCCAGCAGGTCCTGGACGGCCCGCTTCACCCCGTGTTCGGTCTGCACCTTCTGCAGCCGGAACGGCGCGCCGACGATGGTGCCGACGGTGTGCCGGGGGTTCAGCGAGGAGTACGGGTCCTGGAAGATCATCTGGATGTCGCGGCGCAGCGGACGCATCGCACCGGCGCCCAGGTGGGTGATGTCGGTGCCCTCGAACTCGATCGTTCCGCCGGTCGGTTCGTCGAGCCGGGTGACCAGCCGGCCCATGGTCGACTTGCCGCAGCCGGACTCGCCGACGACGCCCAGGGTCTCGCCCGCGTTGACCGTGAAGTCGATGCCGTCGACGGCCCGCACCGCATCGGTCCGGCGCCGCAACAGCCCGCCGTGGATGGGGAAATGCCGGGTCAGACCGGCCACCCGGAGCAGCGGCTCGCGGTCGGGGGCGGGTGTCGGCGCAGGGATCCCCGCCGTCTGAGTGTCCGTCATCAGTGGTCTCCAGAAAGGTGGTACGAGGCCGGGCTCACAGCCGGGGTGCGATCTCTTCGGCGAAGATGCGGTGCCGGTCGGCGGCCCCGAGGTGGCAGGCCGCGTAGTGCCCGGGGGTGGCCTCGGCCAGCACCGGGATCTCCTCGGCCGAGCGCCCGCCGGTCAGTTCGGCGTACGGGCAGCGCGGGTGGAAGGCGCAGCCGGACGGCACGTTGATCAGGCTGGGCGGGGTGCCCTTGACCGGGACGAGCCGGTCCTGGAGCTCGCGGTCGAGTCGCGGCATCGAGCCCAGCAGGCCCCAGGTGTAGGGGTGTTCGGGCGCGTCGAAGAGGGTGTCGGCGGGTCCGCGCTCGACGCACTTGCCGCCGTACATGACCAGGATGTCGTCGGCGAGTTCGGCGACCACCCCGAGGTCGTGGGTGATGATGATGACGGCCGAGCCGAACTCCTGCTGGAGGTCGCGGATGAGGTCCAGGATCTGCGCCTGGACGGTGACGTCCAGGGCGGTGGTGGGCTCGTCGGCGATCAGCAGCGAGGGGTCGTTGACCAGCGCCATGGCGATCATGGCGCGCTGGCGCATGCCGCCGGAGAACTGGTGCGGGTAGTCGTCGACCCGGCGGTCGGGCTGCGGGATGCCGACCCGGTCGAGCATCTCGACGGCGCGGGCGCGGGCCTGCTTCTTGGTCGCCTGCGGGTGGTGCACCCGGTAGGCCTCGACGATCTGCGCCCCGACGGTGTAGTAGGGGTGCATCGCGGTGAGCGGGTCCTGGAAGATCATCGCCATCTGGCGGCCGCGCAGCTGGCGGACCCGGTCCGGTCCGGCCGCGATCAGCTCCTCGCCGTCCAGCCAGATCTCGCCGCCGATCCTGGCCCGCTTGGTGCGGTGCAGGCCCATGATGCCGAGCGAGGTGACGGACTTGCCGGAGCCGGACTCGCCGACGATGCCGAGGGTGCGGCCCTTCTGGAGGTCGAAGCTGACCCCGTCGACCGAGCGGACCAGGCCGTCGTCGGTGTCGAAGTGGATCCGCAGGTCGCGCACGGAGAGGAAGGCGTCCCGCGCCGCGCCCTCCCCCGCCGGGGCAGCGGTCTTCTGGAGGTCGGTCACGACAGCCTCACCCGGGGGTCGACAGCGGCGTACAGGAGGTCAACCACGAGGTTGCAGAGCACGATGAAGAAGGCGGCGAGCAGCGTGACGCCGAGGATCTTCGGCAGGTCGTTGTCGGTGATCGCGGAGACCGCGAACTGGCCGACGCCCTGGAGCGAGAAGACCTGTTCGGTGATCAGCGCACCGCCGAGCAGCAGGCCGAGGTCCATGCCGAAGATGGTGACGACGGGGGTGAGCGCGGAGCGCAGCCCGTGCCGGACGACCACCTTGCGCTCGGCCAGGCCCTTGGCCCGGGCGGTGCGGATGTAGTCCTCGCTCATCGTCTCCAGCATTCCGGCGCGGGTGAGCCGGGCGTAGAGCGCGGAGTAGAGGAAGGCCAGCGAGATCCACGGGAGGATCAGGTTGCGGGCCCACATCAGCGGGTCGTCGGTGAAGTTGACGTAGTGCGGGTTGTCCAGGATCGGCCACTCGTAGCTGAAGAGCGTGAGCAGCAGCGCGCCGGTGAAGAAGACCGGCAGCGAGACGCCGGCCAGCGCGACGCCCATGGAGAGCCGGTCGAAGATCGACTTCGGCTTGAGGGCGGAGACCACGCCGGTGGCGACACCGGAGACCAGCCAGACCACCGCGGCACCGCTGGCCAGCGAGAGGGTGATCGGGATGCGCTTGGTCAGCTCGGGCCAGACCTCCAGGTGGTTCTTGAACGAGTAGCCGAAGCACGGCACGTGGCAGGTGACCGGGTCCGGGCCGAACTTGTACTCGGCGCCGCTGACCAGTGCCTTCAGGAAGTGCCAGTACTGGGTGTAGAGCGGCTGGTCGAACCCGAGGTTCTTCTTGATCGCCGCGATCGCCTCGGGTGACGGGTTCTTCCCGATGTACTGCGCGGCCAGCTGGTCGGTCGTCTCGCCGGCCAGGCGCGGGAGCAGGAAGAAGATCGCGAAGGTGACCGCGCTGACCACCAGCAGCAGCACCAGGGCCGCGAACGTCCTGCGGATGATGTAGGCAAACACAGTTGGGCGGCTCCGGCGGCCCGCCGCCGTCCGGGATCCTCCGGACGGCGGCGGGCGCCGCTGCCTTCACCTGCCTTCAGGGATGTGGAGCCAGGCTCTTACTTGTTGGTGCCGATGTTCAGGTAGTCGTACTCACCCGAGAAGGCCGAGGTGGACACCACGTTGGTGGCGCTGTCCGGGCGGTACAGGAAGACCTTGAAGTAGGTCAGCGGCACGTAGACCGCGTCCTCCATGACCTTCTTGTCGATCGCCCCGTAGATCTTCTCGCGGGCCGCCTTGTCGGTGTTGACGGCGGCCTCGTCCAGCAGCTTGTTGACGTCGGCGTTGTTCTCCTGGGCCAGGTTGCTGTTGCCGGAGGCCTTGATCGAGCGGCCGTCGACGATCTGCTGCAGGAAGCCGTAGCCGGTCGGCCAGTCGGCACCCCACTGCATCATCATCAGGCCGATGTTCTTGTCCTGGGTGAACTGCGGGACACCGGCGTGGTCGGTGAAGTACTTGCCCTGCGGGTACTGCTGGATCTCGGCGTTGATGCCGACCTTCTTCAGCGCGGCCTGGATCGAGGTGGCCGCGGCGACCTCGGGGGCGCGCTCGGTGCGGGCGGTGAGCACGGTGCTGAAGCCGTCCGGCTTGCCGCAGGCCTTGAGGGCCGCCTTGGCCTTGCCCTCGTCGCCCTTGTTGTCCTTGGTCTCCCAGACGTTGAAGTCCTGGTGGCCCGGGATGTCCGGCGGGAGCACGGTGCTGGCGATCGAGCCGCGGATCGGGCCGCCCATGGCGGTCTGCACCGAGACCTTGTCGATCGCGTACTGGACGGCCTTGCGGCACTCGATGTTGTCGAACGGCGCGACCTTGGTGTTGATCGCGGTGTAGACCAGGCGGCCGCCGAAGGCGTTGTCGGTGCTGGCCTTGAGCTTCTGGTCGCGCAGGATCTGCGCCTGGGTCTGCGGGTCGACACCGGCGCCGACGAGGTCCACCTGGGCGTTGCCGGCCAGCAGGTCCTTGTCGATGGTGGACTGCTCGATGTTCATCCTGACCACGATCTTGTCCGCGAGCTGCTTGCGGATCGGGTCGGTGCTCGGGTCCCAGTTGGTGTTGGGCACCAGGGTGAGCTGCTTGCCGTCCTCGTAGGACTCGAACTTGTAGGTGCCCGAGGCCACCACGTGCTTCACGTAGTCCGCGCCGGTGTCCTTGGCCTGCGGGACCGGCACCGTCTGCGGGGCGCTGACCAGGTAGTCGAAGTCGGCGAAGGCGTGCTTCAGGTGGAAGACGATGGTGGTGTCGTCCGGCGTCTCGATCGAGTTCAGCCCGCCGGTCTTGTCCTTGTACGGGCCCTCGTACGGCGTCGGGTTGTCGACCAGCAGCTCCTTGAAGTACGTCGGGCCGTTGGAGTTCACCTCCGCCGCGAAGTTGGAGCGCTCCACCGCGTACTTGACGTCCTTGGAGCTGATCGGGGTGCCGTCCTCGTACTTCAGGCCGGCCCGCAGCTTGTACGTCCAGGTCAGGCCGTCCGCGCTGGGCGTGCCCATGGACTCGGCCAGGTCCGGGACCAGCTTGTTGCCCTCGTCGCCGGGGCCCGGCGCGAAGGTGGTCAGCGGACGCCCGTACAGGCGCGAGAAGTTGTAGATGTACGCGTAGTACGTGTTGCCCGGGTCGAAGGAGTCCGGCGTACCGCGCATCTCGTAGGTGACGGTGCCGCCCTTCTTGTCCGAGGCGTTGACGATGCCCTTGGTGGCCGCGCCGGAGGCACCGCCGTCGCCGACACCGGCGGAGGAGGGGGCGGAGGAGGAACTGTCGCTCTTGGACGAGCCGGACGAGCAGCCGGTGACGATCAGGACCGTGGCAGCGGCCGCGGCGGTGAGCGCGACGGTACGGGACCTACGCATGGGTGGGATCAACCCCTTGAGGAAGTGGTGGCGGATCGAAGGGTCCTGACGAGAAGTCAGTTGCTCTTGGGATCGAGGGCGTCACGCAGCCCGTCGCCGAGCAGGTTGAAGGCGAGCACGGTGAGGAAGATCGCCATACCGGGGACCACCATGTACTGCGGGTCCACCTGGTAGTACTTGATCGCGTCGTTGAGCATGCCGCCCCAGGAGGCCTGCGGGGCCTGGATGCCGACGCCGAGGAAGCTGAGGCCCGCCTCGAAGAGGATGTTGGTCGGGATCAGCAGCGTCGAGTAGACCAGGATCGGACCGACCAGGTTGGGCAGCAGCTCCCTGAACAGGATGAACGGGCCCCGGGCGCCCAGACTGCGGGCGGCGAACACGAACTCCCGTTCGCGCAGCGAGAGGGTCTGGCCGCGCACGATCCGGCCCATGTAGGGCCAGTTGAAGAAGCCGATCACGAAGATCAGCACGGCGATGTGCAGCGGGAGCCCGTGCAGGCCGAAGGCGCCGCCCTGGAGCGAGGCGGAGATCGCGATGGCGAAGAGCAGCAGCGGGAAGGCGAGGAAGACGTCCATCACCCGGCTGATCAGGGTGTCCACCCAGCCGCCGTAGTAGCCGGCCATCACGCCGAGCACCACGCCGATGGTGTTGGACAGCAGGGTCGCCCCGAAGGCGACGAGCAGGGAGACCCAGGAGCCCTCGATGACCCGGGTGAGCAGGTCACGGCCCTGCAGCGGGTCGACCCCGAGCGGGTGGTCCCAGCTCATCCCGCCCCAGTCGCCCAGCGGCAGGCCGCCGAGGTTGGCGTCCAGCAGGTCCTGGTTGAGGGCGTCGGGGTCCAGTCCGAAGACGGACTCGATCGGCTTGGCCAGCAGGGCGAGCAGGATCAGCAGGATCACCACGACACCGCCGGCGACGGCGGCCTTGTCCCGCTTGAAGCGGGTCCAGGCGATCCGGCCGAGCGAGCGGCCTTCGATCTTCTTGGCCGGGCTCGCGGCGGCGGCTGCCCCCGGTTCGCTCCCGGCGGTCTTGATGGGTGCGGTCATGGTCAGTTGGTCCCCTCGCCGACGGTGGCCGGCCCACGGGTGCCGGTCGCCGGTTCGGCGCTACGGCTGGTGCGGACGTGCGGAGGTGCAGGGTTCGGGTGGTGCACGGCGGTACGAGGTACTCGGTGCTGCTGCCACGCGGGATGGGCATCGCGCGGTTCGAGCGGTTCGCGGCGCGCGTTCACCTTTGTGGGGCTCCAAGTACACGCGGTGCGTTGCGCAGAACTCTCTGCCATCTGAACTGGCTTGCGCCAGCCCTGACCACCGACAGATGCCCAACTGTGATCTGTGCGCATGCACCTCCGGATTCTCGGCATATCCCTCTTCACACAGCTGTTACAGGCATGTCAAGATGTGTGACGGCACCGGCCGGAAAATCGTCCGGAAAAACCAGGAAGCCGACCTGACGTCACGTCAAGTCGGCTTCTCGTACTGGTTTTCGACGGTGCGGGGCTCCGGCGCGCCCGGTCAGCGCCCCGGATAGCCGGGCCACGGCTGCTGCTGCGGCGGCTGCCCCGGCCAGCCAGGGCCGGGCGGCTGGGTGCCGTAACCGCCGTACGCCGGCCCCGTCTGCGAGGTGTACGGCGGTGGCGGCACCGGCGGGTAGGGCGCGGTCGCCGGCCGCCCGCGGCCGGCCGCCTCACGGTCGAAGAACGGCCGCGCGTTGGCCCGCATCCAGAGCGCCACCGGGTCGTACTCGTCCCCCATCGCCACCGTGGAGACGGCCAGGCCCTCCGGGGCCACCGCGATCGCCCGCTGCATCAGGGCCCGGACGGCCTCCACGGTCGGTGGCGAACTCTCGTAAAGATCAAGGCCGATGGCCAGGTACGGCTCACCGACGGCGGGCTGCACCCAGGCCCGGCACAGCGCCCTGACCGCCCGCACCTCGCCCGCCTGCCGCTCCAGCAGCGCGAAGAACTGCTGGGCCGGCACCTGCGGTTCGCTCAGCTTCAGCGGCCCGGCCGGCAGCCGGTCCAGCCCCGCCGCGATCCGCCGGAGGTCCGCCCAGGGCACCCCGACACCGCCGCCGGGGGCGTGCGGATTCAGCCAGAGGCCCCAGCGGGTGCGGTACAGCGAGGCGGCGATCTCCCGGCCGGAGATCACCTCGTGCGCCCGGGCCCAGCCGGACGCCGCCAGCTGCTCGGGCGAGGTGACGGCCGGCGCGTAGCCGTGGCCGCTGATCTCCATGTTCCCGTACTGGGCGTCCGGGCTGCCGGGGGTGCCGTGCCAGAGCAGCATCCAGACCTGGCCCGCGGCAAGGGCGTGCAGCAGCGCCTCGTACGCCTCGTAGCGCTCCGGCGCGACCTCGCGCAGGGCTCGCTCCAGCGCACCCGGATCCGCGCCGGGGCGCCCGGCGGGCGCCTGGCCCCAGGGCCCCGGTGCACCGCCCGCTACCGCTCCCGCACTCATGCGCCCACCTCGCTGCGCCTCTTCTTCTCTCACCCGCCGACCCGGCGGCTGCCTGCACGCACCCTATGGCGCGCCACCGACCGCCGCCACGCCGACGTGTCTGCCTCGTCCCCTCCTCCGGCCCGACGCCGGGCGGGGAGGGAACGCGTCACATCCGTGTGTAGAACGGCCGGACCTGGTTGAGCAACCACTCGACCACGGGATCCTCCACGAGATCGAGTAGTACGAGGTGGACGCCGCCGGGCAGCGGCGCGGTTCCCAGTGCCCGGCCCAGTGCTTCGTTCACGGTGGCCGGCTCGGCCGGGGCCGCCGGGTCGAGCTGGACCCCGATGAACATCACGGTCGGCTCGCCCTCGACGCTGGCCAGCGCCCGCCGGGCGGTCAGCACCCCGGGCAGGCCGGCGAGTTCGGCCCGGGCGGCGGCCAGGAAGGCCTCCGGGTCCTCGCCCGGCACCGGCTCGCGCAGCGCCACCCGGCCGCCGGTCGGGCTGTCCGGGGCCTCCCAGCGGTCCTCGCGCGGCCCGCGCCGCAGCTCGGCCACGCCCTCCGGCGGCACCGGGATGCCGACCGCCGCCTCCGGGTTCACCGCTATGCCGATGCCCAGCGGCAGCCCGCGGGCGAACTCCCAGACCGGCGCGACCGCGAAGGCCATCCCCGGCGCCTGCCGCAGGAACACCTCCTGCGAGGAGAAGACCGGCACATAGGGGTCGCCGGCCAGCTCGACGGTCGGCAGGTTCAGCGACTGGCCCTGCGGATCGGCCCCGGCCGGCAGCGGGATCCACACCTGGCTGCGGGCCAGTACCTCGATCACCCGGGCGGTCGCGCCCGGGTCGCCGAGCGCGGCGGTGAGCACCTGCTCCAGCTCGTTGGCCGGCCATCCGCCGCCCTGCGGCGCCGTCTCCGGGCCGCCCCACCCCTGCTGCTGCTCCGCCGGGTACCCCATGCGCCCCTGTACCGCCCTGTGTCCGTGTGCCGTGCTCGTGCGCCGCGCCGTGCCCGCCGGCGTGCCCGCCGGCGCGCCCGCCGACGCCGAGCAGCCTAGCGGGCCGCCCGGGGCCCCTCTCCCGCCCGGGGCGCAGACGTGCCATGATGTGCGCGTCTCCGCGCTTTCCCGACGGAGGCCCCTAACTCCATACAGGCCGCTCGAACCCGCGCGGGAGAGCCCGGAGTGCCCCGTCAGGCGGCACAGCCGGCGCCGAAGGAGCAAGTCCTCCCCGGAAACTCTCAGGCACCCCTACCGCACGGGTTAGGCACATCTGGAAAGCGGCGCACGGCTCTGCCACGCGCCCACCCACGGTGCAAGCCGCCATGTTGTCCTGTTAGCTGTAAAGAGCTGCGGGCCTGCGTGCGGTGAAGCTCTCAGGTACGACGACAGATGGGGAGACCCAGCCGCCGCATGCCCGCGCGCAGGGTCGGCCCCGAGCGGGACCGGTCCGGCGTGCGCACACCTGAGTGCCCAGACCGAGGAGTCCCAGGCCATGTCGTCCCTCCGCCTCACCGCGCTCGACGCGCTGCACCGCGCCCTCGGCGCGACCATGACCGACTTCGCCGGCTGGGACATGCCGCTGCGCTACGGCAGCGAGCGCGAGGAGCACCTCGCCGTCCGCACCAGGGCCGGCCTCTTCGACCTCTCCCACATGGGCGAGATCACCGTCACCGGTCCGCAGGCCGGCGAGATGCTGGACCACGCGCTGGTCGGCTTCGTCTCCGCGCTGGGCGTGCTGCGCGCCCGCTACACCATGATCTGCGCCGAGGACGGCGGCATCCTGGACGACCTGATCGTCTACCGCCTGCGCGAGGACGCCTTCCTGGTCGTCGCCAACGCCTCCAACGCCCAGCTGGTGCTGGACGAGCTGATCGCCCGCGCCAAGGGCTTCGACGCCGTCGTCACCGACGACCGCGACACCTACTCCCTGATCGCCGTCCAGGGCCCGGAGTCCACCGCGATCCTCGCCGACACCACCGACGCCGACCTGCCCGGCCTGAAGTACTACGCGATCCTCCCGGCCCGGGTGGCCGGCCGCGAGGTGCTGCTCGCCCGCACCGGCTACACCGGCGAGGACGGCTTCGAGATCTTCTGCGCCCCGGCCGACGCCGAGCCCGTCTGGACGGCGCTGACCGAGGCCGGCGCCGACCGCGGCCTGGTGCCCTGCGGCCTGTCCTGCCGCGACACGCTGCGCCTGGAGGCGGGCATGCCGCTGTACGGGCACGAGCTGTCCACCGACCTGACCCCGTTCGACGCCGGCCTGGGCCGGGTTGTCCGGTTCGACAAGACCACCAACGAGGGCGCGTTCATCGGCCGCAAGGCGCTGGAGAAGGCCGCCGCCGAGGCCGAGGCCCACCCGCCGCGGGTGCTGGTCGGCCTGGTCTCCGAGGGCAAGCGCGTCCCGCGCGCCGACTACACCGTGGTCTCCGCCGACGGCACGCCGATCGGCCGGATCACCTCCGGCGCCCCCTCCCCCACGCTGGGCAAGCCGATCGCGATCGCCTACGTGGACGCGGCGCACGCCGCGCCCGGCACCACCGTCGCGGTGGACGTCCGCGGCCGGCCCGAGCCGGTGCAGGTCGTGGCGCTGCCGTTCTACAAGCGCGCCCGCTGAGGGCCCGCTCCGTCCCGCGCCGGGCAGCTCCCCGGCGCGGGGCGGAGCCCGCCTCCGGCCCGTCCGCCGAGGCCCGCTTTCCCCCCGTAGATCCACGTCGATGCCGTCCGCCCGCCGGACCGCTTCGTCGTACCCGCTTCCCATCCTGGAGAATGACGCCATGAGCAACCCCCAGCACCTGCAGTACACCAAGGAGCACGAGTGGCTGACGGCCGCCGCTGACGGTGTCTCCACGGTCGGTATCACCGCCCACGCGGCCGACGCCCTGGGCGACATCGTCTATGTGCAGCTGCCCGAGGTCGGCGAGACCGTGACCGCGGGTGAGACCTGTGGCGAGCTCGAGTCCACCAAGTCGGTCAGCGACCTGTACTCGCCGGTCACCGGCGAGATCGTCGAGGTCAACCAGGCCGTCCTGGACGACAACGCCCTCGTCAACAGCGAGCCCTTCGAAGGCGGCTGGCTGTTCAAGGTCCGCGTCGAGGCCACCGACGAGCTGCTGAGCGCCGACGAGTACGACGCGCTCACCAACCCCGAGGCCTGATCGTCCGCCGGGGCGGCCGCAGCGCGGCGGCCGCCCCGCGGCCGGCCGTCCCCGCCCTCCCGTCGCCCGCCGCCTCCCTCCCAAGGGCGCGCCAAGCGCGGCACGTCCTTCTCTCCTCCCCGGGAAGACCACACCATGACGGTTCTCAACCAGTCCCTGCACGCTCTCGACCCGGAGATCGCCGCCGCGGTCGACGCCGAGCTGCACCGCCAGCAGACCACCCTGGAAATGATCGCCTCCGAGAACTTCGCCCCGGTGGCGGTCATGGAGGCCCAGGGCTCGGTGCTCACCAACAAGTACGCCGAGGGCTACCCCGGCCGCCGCTACTACGGCGGCTGTGAGCACGTGGACGTCGTCGAGCAGATCGCGATCGACCGGATCAAGGCCCTGTTCGGCGCCGAGCACGCCAACGTCCAGCCGCACTCCGGCGCGCAGGCCAACGCCGCCGCGATGTTCGCGCTGATCCAGCCGGGCGACACCATCCTGGGCCTGAGCCTGGCCCACGGCGGTCACCTGACCCACGGCATGAAGATCAACTTCTCCGGCAAGCTCTACAACGTGGCCGCGTACCACGTCGACGAGAAGACCGGCCAGGTCGACATGGCCGAGGTCGAGCGCCTCGCCAAGGAGCACCAGCCCAAGCTGATCATCGCCGGCTGGTCCGCCTACCCGCGCCAGCTGGACTTCGCCGCCTTCCGCCGGATCGCCGACGAGGTCGGCGCGCTGCTGATGGTCGACATGGCGCACTTCGCCGGTCTGGTCGCCGCCGGCCTGCACCCCAACCCGGTGCCGTACGCGGACGTGGTCACCACCACCACCCACAAGACCCTGGGCGGCCCGCGCGGCGGCGTCATCCTCTCCAAGGCCGAGTTCGCCAAGAAGATCAACTCCGCGGTCTTCCCCGGCCAGCAGGGCGGTCCGCTGGAGCACGTGATCGCCGGCAAGGCCGTCGCGTTCAAGGTCGCCGCCTCGGAGGAGTTCAAGGAGCGCCAGCAGCGCACCCTGGACGGCGCCCGGATCCTGGCCGAGCGCCTGCTCCAGGCCGATGTCGCCGAGGCCGGCGCGTCCGTCCTGTCCGGCGGCACCGACGTGCACCTGGTCCTGGTCGACCTGCGCAACAGCGCGCTCGACGGCCAGCAGGCCGAGGACCGCCTCCACGAGGTCGGCATCACGGTCAACCGCAACGCCGTCCCGAACGACCCCCGCCCGCCGATGGTCACCTCCGGCCTGCGGATCGGCACCCCGGCGCTCGCCACCCGCGGCTTCCAGGCCGAGGACTTCCGCGAGGTCGCCGACATCATCGCCGAGGCGCTGAAGCCGGCCTTCGACGAGGCCGTCGCCACCGCTCTGAAGGCCCGCGTCTCCGCGCTGGCCGCGAAGTACCCGCTCTACCCGAACCTGTAGTCCGGCGCGGGTGACCGGCCTCACCCCGTCGGGCCACCTGCGATCAAGGGGCACCGCGCACACTGGACAGTGCGCGCGGTGCCCCGTTCCGTGCCGGCACCTGCCCGCCTGTCCTTCCACGAGACCAGACAAGGACGTCCCCCGTGGCCATCAGCGTCTTCGACCTCTTCTCCATCGGCATCGGCCCTTCGAGTTCCCACACCGTCGGCCCCATGCGCGCCGCCCGGATGTTCGCCCGCCGACTGAAGTCCGAGGGCCTGCTGGCCGGCACCACCGCCGTCCGCGCCGAGCTGTACGGCTCGCTCGGCGCCACCGGGCACGGCCACGGCACCCCGAAGGCCGTCCTGCTGGGCCTGGAGAACAACTCCCCGCGCACCGTGGACGTCGACCAGGCCGACCTGGACGTCGAGCGGATAAGGGCCGAGAAGCGCCTCAACCTGCTCGGCAGCCAGCCGATCGACTTCGACCCGGACACCCAGCTCGTCCTGCACCGCCGCCGCTCGCTGCCGTACCACGCCAACGGCATGACCCTCTGGGCGTACGCGGCCGACGGCTCCACGCTGCTGGAGAAGACGTACTACTCGGTCGGCGGCGGCTTCGTGGTCGACGAGGACGCGCTCGGCGCGGACCGGGTCAAGCCCGACGACACCGCCCTGCGCTACCCCTTCCGCACCGGCGAGGAACTGCTCCGGCTCACCCGCGAGACCGGCCTGTCCATCTCCGGCCTGATGCTGGAGAACGAGAAGGCCTGGCGGACGGAGGAGGAGATCCGGGCCGGGCTGCTGGAGATCTGGCGCGTCATGCAGGAGTGCGTCCGGGCCGGCATGTCCCGCGAGGGCATCCTCCCCGGCGGCCTCAAGGTCCGCCGCCGCGCCGCCTCCGGCGCCCGCGCGCTGCGCGCCGAGGGCATCGGCCCGGCCAACGCCATGGAGTGGGTGACCCTCTACGCGATGGCCGTCAACGAGGAGAACGCCTCCGGCCGGCGCGTCGTCACCGCCCCCACCAACGGCGCGGCCGGCATCATCCCCGCCGTCCTGCACTACTACCTGAACTTCATCCCCGGCGCCGACGACGAGGGCATCGTCCGCTTCCTCCTCGCCGCCGGCGCGATCGGCATGCTCTTCAAGGAGAACGCCTCCATCTCCGGCGCCGAGGTCGGCTGCCAGGGCGAGGTCGGCTCCGCCTGCTCGATGGCCGCCGGCGGCCTCGCCGAGGTCCTCGGCGGCTCCCCCGAACAGGTCGAGAACGCCGCCGAGATCGGCATCGAGCACAACCTCGGCCTCACCTGCGACCCGGTCGGCGGCCTGGTCCAGATCCCCTGCATCGAGCGCAACGGCATGGCGTCCGTCAAGGCCGTCACCGCCGCCCGGATGGCCCTGCGCGGCGACGGCCGCCACCACGTCTCCCTCGACAAGGCGATCAAGACCATGAAGGAGACCGGCGCCGACATGAAGATCAAGTACAAGGAGACCAGCCGCGGCGGCCTCGCCGTCAACGTCATCGAGTGCTGACCCCCGCACTCCCCCGCCGAGCCGGCCGGACGGCCCCGTCCGGCCGGCTCAGCGGCGCGACACCCGGCCCCGGCCACGGACGCGCCGTTCACCTCCAGGCTCGGCCGGGCGCCGGGCCCGTCCCCCGTGTCCTTCGGCACGTGAGGGGACGGGCCCGGCGCGGGCTCAGCGGTCTGCGGGCCGGCCGGTCGGGGCCGTGCGGGCTTCGAGCAGTACGGCCCGGCGGAACGCCGCGCTGCGTCCCGCGCAGTCGGCGCAGATCGCGGCGCCGTCCTCGGTGCTGGGGTCGCGGTCCATCTCCACGGCGATATAGGAGTGGTCGCAGGTGTGGCAGCGGACGCGGGTCTCCCAGATGTCCTCGACCTCGTCGCGCGGGTCGCCCGGCCGGTCGAGGGCGACGGGTCGGCCGAGCCGGTGGGCCACGGTGTACAGGACGATGCTGAGCACCAGGACCAGGGGGGTGGACCACGTGGTCCCGAAGGTGCCGGTGCCTTCGTACACCGCGATGCCGAGCACCGAGACGATCAGCCAGACGATCGCGCCGGGGCCGAACGAGGCCACCCGGCCGGGGCGGAACTCCGGCAGCCCGTCGCGGTCGCCGTGGCGGCTGAGCCACATGTGGGTCAGGGCGATGCCCACCCAGGCGACGACGAACGCGCCCTGCCAGGCCAGCGCGGTGAGCAGGTAGCTGAGGACATCGGTGAGCATGAACAGGTAGGTCAGCACGCCGGCGAGCATCAGGGCGGCGACCCGGGGGACGCGGATCCGCAGCAGCCGCGTGAACAGGGCCTCCAGATTGGTGGAGGCGACGTAGTAGTTCGCCGTGTTGATCCTGGACTGGGTCACCCAGACGACGACCAGGCCCGAGATCCCCATCAGGTTGATGACGGTGTCGCCGATCGCTGTCTCCGACAAGGCGCCGGAGGTGCCGGCCGCCATCACCAGGAAGATCCCGATGAGACCGTTGGCGAGGTACACGAAGAGGTAGAAGACCGGGCCGAAGGTGACGACGCTGTGGTAGCGGCTGTCCTCGGGCTTGCCGAAGCGGGCGAAGTCCACCGTGTACATCATGAAGACGAACACGCCGAGGTAGACGAACAGGGCGTAGAGCCAGCCCGGCGCGCTGAGGTCCGGGGCACTGTCCGGGACGTGGGTCAGCCAGCCCTTGGAGGGGTACTTCACCGCGGCCAGGACGACGGCGACGAGCAGGCCGCCCCAGTACAGCGGCAGCAGGAAGCCGTTGAACTTGTCCATCCAGCGGCGCACTCCGCCGATGACCATCGGCAAGTTGGTGACGACGGCGACGGCGTACCAGATCCGGATATCCAGCACCCCGGTGTAGGCGTGCAGGGCGTGGGCGATGACGGAGCTCTCGAACACGGCGTAGTACAGCGCTGTGGCCGCGAGGATGAGCGGGGCCAGCACGGAGCCGGCGAGGCCGAAGAGCCGTTGCGAGAGCAGGGCGACGGTGAGCCCGGTGTGCGCGGCGTAGCGCGACAGGGCGCCGCCGACGACGCCGAACACGATGACGGCCAGGACGATGCCGATGAGGGTGTTGACGGTGCCGACCGTGACAGCCAGCGTCGCCGCGGTGACGAGGTAGAACATGCCGCTGATCACGGCGTACCAGGTCATCGTCAGGGAGAGCCGGCTGCTGCGCCAGCTCAGTGGGACGACGTGGGTGGAGTAGTCCTCGTTGGCGGCCTCCTTGACCACACGGGGGTCGTCGTGGAAGGAGACGTCCAGGGGCCTGGGTCTGCGGGTGGTCTGCTTGCCGTTGGTCCGGGTGCTGTCTGTGGTCACGGGGGTGTCCTTCTCCGGGCGGTGGTGAGCCGCGGGGTGCTGCCGGGGCGTCCGGAAGGAGGGCAGGCGGCCCGGTGGGGGCGCGAGTTGGGACGCGTACCGCCGTGGGGGAGGCGGTCCGGCGGGGCATGACTTGGCCGGAAGGACCGGGAGGCGTTCCGGCAGGACTGCCTCCGGGGCCCAACGTCTACGCGTTCCCCGACACGGAGTCAAGGTCCGGCGGAAAGATTTCCGCTGTCCTGACGGAATCGTCCGCGCGGGCGGTGCGAATCGACGGAATCCGTTGGCGCCTGGTTCAGCCGCGCCTTCCGTGCAGGCGGCGGCGAGCCACAACGAGCGTGGCCAGCACCAGAGTTGGCGCGATCGCCGCGGCCAGGACAGGGGCGAAGCGCAGCGTGACCGCACCCGCGAGTGCGCCCGCGACCAGGGCCAGGAGGACTGCGCAGCGCCGCAGGACGTCCTTGGTCGAGCCGTGGGACAGGGACTCGGCGACGGAGGTGAGCGTGCCGGTGACGAAGGTCGTGGTGATGCCGGCCCTGGCGATGCGGCGGGCGGTGGCGGTCTGGAGGCCCATGGCCGCTCCGGACAGCGCGACCAGGGCGATGTCGACCGCGCGGCCCGGCTCCGCGCCGGACTGCGCCCAGATGGCCAGAAAGCCCGTCTGCAGGGCGAGGTTGACGCCGAGCGCGGCGCTGATCCGCGGGTGCCAGAGCCAGTCGGACAGGCCGGACCGATCGGTTATCCGGTAGGCGGCGACGAGGCCCGCCGTGAAGGCGATCACGGCGATGCCCGCGCGGGCGAGGTGCATGTCCGCACCGTGCGCCCCGGCGATGCCGAACAGCACGAGATTGCCGGTCATGTTGGCCGTGAAGACGCCGCCGAGCCCCAGGTAGGCCACGGCGTCGGTGGCCCCGGCCGCCGCGGTGAGCAGGACCAGGAGCAGGTCCACCAGGCGCCGGTCGGACCCGGCGGGCGCCGCGGCGGGCTGGTCGGCGGCGGTGTTGGAGCGGATGGATCTCATCTGGGGCGGTCCTTACGGCAGGGTGCGCGGGCGAGATGTCCGGGCCCTCAAGGCCGGAAGCCTTGACAGGCAGCCGGGTGGTGTGGAGAGAATCCCCCGACTTGGTCGGACCATCTGACTATCTTGGCTCACCGGCAGAGCCGTCAACCTCCCCCAAGGAGCAGCGCATGTCACGGACCGATTACGAAGCGCGGGTGGCGGAGCTCGGGCTGGAACTGCCCGACTACAGCAGCCGCCCGTACTACGGCGCCGACTACGGCTCCATGAAGCCCCACCACATCACCGGCAACCTCCTCTTCCTCGGCGGCCACACCGCCGACGACGACCAGGGCAACGTGCGGTTCGCCGGACGTCTGGGCCAGGACCTGACCGTCGAGGAGGGCTACCAGGCGGCCCGCCTCACCGCGCTGAACTGCCTGGGCG
This sequence comes from Kitasatospora sp. NPDC088548, assembly GCF_044753005.1. Classification (NCBI taxonomy): domain Bacteria; kingdom Bacillati; phylum Actinomycetota; class Actinomycetes; order Kitasatosporales; family Streptomycetaceae; genus Kitasatospora; species Kitasatospora sp. NPDC088548. The sequence goes on along the minus strand of NZ_JBIVMI010000014.1, from coordinate 152,876 downwards.
GCATCCGGTACGCCCTCGGCTCGCTCGACCGGGTCGCTTCGGTGGTGCGGTCGCTGTGCTTCGTGGTGACCACGCCCGAGTTCGAGGACGTCCACAAGGTCTCCTCCGGGGCCACGGACCTGTTCCGCGACGTGTTCGGCCCCGAGGTCGGACTGGGTGGGCGTGCCACCATCGGCGTCATGAGCCTGGCGCGGCGGAGCTCCTTCGAGGCGTGGGTCACCGTCGAGATCCGCGACTGAGCCCACTCCCGCCGTCCGGCCGGTGTCCTCGGCCGGGGAGCATGGACGCCGTAGGTCATGTTCCGCCCCACCGTTATGGAGGTCGTCAGTTGTCCGTCAACTGGTCGCTCATCACTCCCGAAGCACGTTCCGGCCCGCAGCGGCTGGCCGGACGCATCCACCGGCTGATCGAGGACGGACAACTGGCGGAGGGCGACCGCATTCCTCCCGAACGAGAACTGGCGGACACCTGGCGGGTCTCCCGGGCCACCGTCCGCGAAGCGCTCCGCGAGTTGGAACTGCGCGGACTGGTGGACCGCCGCCCCGGCCGGGGCACCATCGTGGCGGGCATCGCCCGCCCGGCCCTGCGAGACTGGCAGCTGGGCGACATGGACTCGGCGGCCAGGCTCATCCACGAGGTGATGGACCTGCGCTCCGCCGTCGAGCCGCCCGTCGCCGCCCGCGCGGCGGTACGTGCCACCGACACCGACCTGCAGCACCTGAGCGACCTGCTCGCCGAGGCGGACCGGGCGCTGAAGCACGGCCTGCTGCCGCGCCTGGTCCAACTCGACAGCGAGTTCCACGTGGCGCTCGCCAAGGCCGCCCACAACCCGCTGCTGACCCAGCTGCTGGAAACCACCAACCAATGGGTCGAGCTCTCCCGCAACCCCGCCTACCAGAGCACCGAACGGCTCGTCAGCTCGCTGAGGGCGCACGGACGCATCCTGGAGGCCGTCATGGGCCAGGACTCCGAGACGGCCGCGCAGGCCATGTCCGAGCACCTGCTCGAAGTCCACCAGGCGATCGTGGAGACCATCCAGTCCGCGAGCCCGAACGAGCACCAGAGCCCGAGCCAGAGCCCCGGACCCGCTCGCTGACCGGTCGCCCACCGGCCGGGTACCATCCGCACCCCCGACGAACGGCCCCTCCCATGAGCATCCACGCACCCGCTCCCGCCCCGACCGCCTTCGCGCTGGCCACCCCCCACGCCCTCGCCACCGCCGCCGGCGAGCAGGCCGTACGCGACGGCGGGAACGCCGTCGACGCGGCCATCGCCGCGGCCATCGCACTCACCGTGGTCTACCCCCACCAGTGCGCCGTCGGCGGGGACTTGATCGCCCTGGTCGCCCGGCCCGGCCGGCATCCCGTCGCGGTCAACGGCAGCGGAGCGGCACCCATGGCCGCCGACCCGGACGCCCTCGCCGGCGCCGGCGGGATGCCGATCACCGGCCCGCTCAGCGTCACCGTGCCCGGCGTCGTCGCGGGCTGGGCCACCCTCTCCCGGACCGCCGGACGGCTCCCCTTCGACCGGCTGTTCACCAGCGCCATCGCCTACGCCCAGGAAGGGGTGCCCACCGCGCCCGGCGTCGCGCACGCCCTCACCCTCGAACAGCCCCTGCTCGCACCGGACGAGGGCATGCGCGAGGTCTTCTTCGCCGCCGGCCGGCCGCTCGCCGCCGGCGAACCGCTCGTCCAGCCCGCCCTGGCCCGGACCCTCGCGGCCATCGCCGACCACGGGCCGGACGCTCTCTACCACGGGGAGATCGGGGCCTCGATCGTCGGCCACCTGCGGAGCCTCGGTTCGCCCATCACCCGCGACGACCTCGCCCGGCACCGCACCGAGACCACCGAGCCGATCGGCCGGACCTTCCGCGGCGAGGAGTACCTCACCGCGCCACCGAACTCCCAGGGCCAGCACTTGCTGCAGATCCTCGGCGCCGTGGAACGCCTCGATCCGGGCCTCGACCTGCTCGGAGCCGACGCGGCCGTGCTCGCCCGCGTCTTCCGACAGGCCGCGAACGACCGGGACACCTTCCTCGCCGACCCCCGGTACGCGCCCGTCCCCGTCGACGACCTGCTCGGCGCCGCCCGGATCGCCCGGATCGCCGAGGCCGCCACCGACCCGGACGCCCACCCCGGCGGGCCCTCCCCGACCGCAGCCGCGCAGGCCGCCCGCCCCAGCGGCGACACCGTCGCCGTGGTCGCCATGGACGCCGAAGGCAACGCGGTCTCCCTGATCCAGAGCCTCTTCCACAGTTTCGGATCCGGCATCCTCGACCCGGCCACCGGTGTCGTCCTGCACAACCGGGGGTCGTTCTTCAGCCTGCTCCCGGGCGCCCCCAACCGCCTGCGCGGCGGCAGCCGCCCCGCCCACACGCTGATGCCCGTCCTGACCCGGCGGGACGGCGCCGTCACCGGCGCGCACGGCACCATGGGTGGTAAGGCGCAACCGCAGATCCACGCCCACCTCGCGCTGCGCCTGCACGCCGGGGACTCCGTCACCACCGCCCTGCACAGCCCCCGGTGGGTGGTCGGCGGCATGGAGGTGGACGCGCCGACGGACGCCGTCTTCGTGGAACCGGACGTCCCCGCCGCCGCCATCGGCTCCCTGCGCGGCATGGGTGCGCAGGTCCAGGTCGGCGGGACTCTCGACGAGCAGGTCGGCCACGGGCAACTGGTCCGGGTGGGCCCCGGCGGCACGTTGCACGCCGCCGCCGACCCGCGCAGCGACGGGGCGGCGATCAGCCGCGCCTGAAACCGCGACAGGGTCGCCCGGGCCGCGCGCCCTGATAACCGGAGGAGCCCCTGCCGGGGCTTCCGCACGGCTGGAAGCCCCGCGCGCCCGGCGGAAGGGCACCTCGACCCGCCGTCCGGCCTGACGCAGCGAAGCGGGCGCGGCACGCGGCTGCGCCGCGATCGCGCTGCCGACCGCCCTCCACCTCTGGCGAGCGCACCGGGTTCAGCCGCTCGGCTCGGCGGATTCACTCCCCGGGGTATCTGACGCAGAGTGAGCAGGCCTCCCCCGGGTGCGCGGCTCCCGGGGGTGTAGGAAAATTGTAAATGCCCGAACCTCCGAGGCGTCTGCGCCTGGTGGGCATTGCCAGGTCGGCGCCGTGCACTGGATGGGTCGTCGGTCATCGTGGCTGGAAACGACGTGTGGAGTCCGTTCCGGGAGCTGGGTGACGCCGTCGCACGGGAGTGGCGGGCGCACGACTTCGGGGAGGACGCCTTCGTCGGCATCGCCGTGCGGCGCCTGTCGGAGGCCGCCTGCTTAGACGAGGTCGACGCGCTCGAACTGGCCGCGCGGGCCGCGAGTGAGCCGGTGCTTCCGGCGCAGACGGATCTCGACGCCCGTTTCGGCCAGCCGCCGCTCACGCTGTACAGCACCAGCCGCTTCCACATGACGCTGCTGTACTGGCTGGAGTCGACCACGTCCATCCACGAGCACGCGTTCCAGGGCGCCTTCCGCGTGCTCCACGGGTCGAGCCTGCACAGTTCCTGGCGCTTCGACGAGAGTGCGCGGATCTCGGGGCGGCTGCTCCTCGGCCGCACGACCCGGCTGCGGTCGGAGGTCCTGGCCGTGGGCGATGTGCGCCCGATCCTGCCGGGCGCCCGGGGCGCGCACGCGCTGTTCCACCTCGACCAGCCGTCGGCGACGCTGGTCGTCCGGACCCGGTCCGACCCCGGCGCGCAGCCCCAGTACGAGTACTGTCCGCCGTCGCTCTCGGTCAACCCGTTCGACGAGGACCCGTCGCTCACCCGCCGGCTCCAACTGCTGCACCTCTTACGGCAGGAGGACGAGAAGGGGCTGCGGGAGGCCGTCCGGCGCTCCCTCGCCACGGACGATCTCGTCTCCGCCGTCACCGTCCTGCTGGACGTGTGCGGGCTGGACCTCGACGGCGCCTTCACCGAGGAGGCGATCGGCCTCGTCGCCGACCGGCGGGCGGAGTTCGCCGACCCCTTGCGGGCAGCCGCCCGCGAGGTGGTGCGCGACCACCGGCTGACGGCCCTGCGCCGCCGGGTGAACTCCCCCGAGGCGCGGCTCGTGCTGGCGCTCGCGCTGAACGGCCTGGACCGCCGGGGCTCCCTGGACGCCTTCGCCGCACGGTACGGGGCCGATCCGGTCGGGCGGATGGCTGCGGGGATCGGCGATCTGCTCTCCCAGGCCGACGGGATCGATCCCGTCGAGCCGCTGCCGGAGATCCTCCGCCTCCTGCTGGGCGGGAGCCCGGCCGAACGCGTGGTCCACGAGCTGGGCGGGCGCCCGGAATACCATCCGCGTCTCATCGAGAAGATCACGGACATCCTGCTGCGGTCCCCCACTCTGCAGCGGCTGTTCCGCTAGCCGAACGGAAAGGAGGTGGGAGCGATGACCGAACGCCAGGTGGACCTGCAGAAGCTTGCCCAGGAGCTGTCCGACAGCGAGTTGATCAATTTGGCGGAGAAGCTCCGCGGGCATCTGACGCCCGAGGTGATCAACAGCGAGAAGCAGACCCAGTCGTTCGTGGCATGCAATCCCAACTACTGCGTCGTAGTCCGCCCGCTTGAGGAATGAGGAATGGCATCGTCGACAACCGGCACACGGTGACCGCAGGAGTCGGGGCGCCATCGCCACCGGCCCTGCGGCCACCCCCGAACAAGGCCACCCCGAACAAGGCCACCCCGAACAAGCGGACCCACGAACAAGGGGACCGGACGCCCGGCGGAGGTTCATCACCATGGCCGGCCCGCGCGACCGCCTGACCGCCCCGCCCGGTGCGGCCCCCCGGGCGGAGTATCTGCACCACCGGATCGACGAGGTACTGGAGTTCGCCGCCGGGCAGCTGCGACACCTGGACGACTACGCCGCCCACTGGCACGACGACCCCGGCGAGATGGTCCGCAAGGAGGACAAGGTCGCCATCGAGACGGCGATGCTCCTGCTCGTGACCGGCCGGATTCCGGGTCACCGGGACGGCGAGGCCTGGCGGCGGCTCGTCGACGAGTGCGTACGGAGGTGCCGCGGCGGCCGGGTGCGCTGCGTGATCGCCCGCCACCCCAGAACGGTGTCGAGTCTGGGCCTGGGCCACCTTTTCCTTTCCGCCCTGGGCTGCCCGGACGAGGACCTGGACCACCTGCTGGAAAACGCGGTCGGGACCGGCCAGGTGGGCATCGAGGAGCATGTGCCGTTCCGTCGCCTGGAATTCGAGTGGGCGCGGCGCGGGGCGGCGCGTCCGGCGTTCGCCGAATCCGGCCGGGCGGCGTCGAAGTGGCGTCCGGAGGTGTCGGCCATTGCCTCCGATCGGGACGGTCTTTACGCCACCCGGGAGGACTGCTACGCACTCACCCATACCCTCATGTACGCCACCGACTTCGGCGTGGCCGGGATTCCGGGAATCGACGCGGAAAGGCTCCGGTCCTCGATCGGATCCACCATCTGCTTCGCGCTGGCCATCGACGATTTCGACCTGCTGGGGGAATTGCTGCTGGCCGATGCGGTACTGCCGGGGCACGCCTCGGCGGCCGCACGCTGCGGCTGGGCGGTGCGCACCCGGGTGCTCGACGACCGGGGGGCGCTGCCCGGTCCCACGTTCCGGGACGCGGAGCTGGCGAAGCAGGAACCGGCCGGCCGCGCCGGCTACCGCTTCTACCACTCGTACCACACGACCTACGTCGACGCGCTGCTGTGCGCGGCCGTCCTCTCCCGGCGCCACCACTGGTTCGCCCCGGAACCGGCCGACGGGCCGCGGGCCGACGAACCGCAGGCCGACGAACCGCAGGCCGACGACCGGAGGATCCGGCGGATCGCCGGTCTCGCCTGGCCCGGCGGCCCCCGTTCCGGGGCGGCGGCCGCACTTCTCGACCTGTGCACCCGGTCGATCGTGCCGGGCGCCCGCCTCGGGCCGCTGGCCGAAACCGCGATCATCGAGGTCGTGCGGCGGTACGACCTGGTCGCCCTGCGCAGGATCCTCCAGGAAGTCCGCGGCAGTTCGATAGCGGAGTCACGGAGCATCGCGGTGGCGACGCGCTTCCTGGCGAATCAGACGGCGCTCGCCACCTGTCTGGAATCACCGGTCACCCCTCGCAGTAAACCTTGAATTCGGCTCCAGTGAATGCCGGGGCACTGTCCGGTCGTACCGAGAGGTCCATTCCAAGCCATTTCATCAGACCTTTCCGGACCACCATTGACTGGCCACCGCCAATGGCTACGATGGAGACACCCTGCGCCACAATGGAATGCACCCGTGAACAATCTCCTCAGGGGAGCTCTAATTTGAACGCGCCGATATCCACCGCACTGGTTTCCACCGGCCTCGACGCCACGGGAGTGCGCACGCATCCGCTGTGCGGGCCGGCCGACCGCATGCCGGCCGCCTATCGCGGGCCGCACCGGCTGAGTCACGGCGGCTGGCTGGACTTCACCAGCCGGCTGGAGCGCCGGGAGGAGATCTCGCTGATCTGCTCCACCACCGCCGCCAACAAGCGCGCGCTCGACGTCGGCGGCGGCACCGGTGACCTCACCCGCGCCGTGGCCGTCCAGCTGGGCCACTGCACCACCGTCGAGCCGCACAGCCAGCGGGTGGCGACGCTCACCGAGCGCGCGGAGGAGGGCGGCACCGGCACGATCGAGATCATCCCCGGGCACGCGGAGTCGCTGCCGTTCCCGGACGCCTCGTTCGACGTGGTGTTCGCCACCTGGATCCTGCCCTACGTGGACGATCTGGAGCGGTCCGTCGCCGAGTTGGCGCGGGTCTGCGACCGCACCGACCCGGAGGCGAAGGTCGTACTGATCGGCGGCGCCGACGACAACGAGCTGGTGAGCATCCTCAACGAGACCTGCGTCCCGCTGGCCGGCGAGCCCCATGACCACCAGGGCTATCTGCTGGCCACCGCGGCCGAGTTGCTGAGCACGCACGGGTTCCACGACTTCTCGCTGTACCGGACGGAGGCCGCGCTGCACTTCCCCGAGCCCGACCTGGACGACCGGGTCCGGGCGGCGACGACGACGCTGGTCAACTTCTGGTACGAGGACCACCCGGACGCCGGGGCGATGCGGCAGGCGATCGCGCCCGCGCTGCGCCGCCACTTCGCACGCCGCCCGCACGCGATCGGGGACCAGGGTGCCGTCCTGGTCGCCCGGCCCGGATCGGCCGCCAAGTCCTGACCCCCACAGGCCGGTTGAGGGCCCCCGGACACCCCGGGGGCCCTCAGCCGTGTGGCCGCTCAGACACATGGCCGCTCAGACGCGATGACCACTCCACCGCACCGGCCGCTCAACCACGTGGCCGCTCAAGCACGCAGCCGCTCAGACCGCGTCCGGCGCCGCCGCCCGCAGGAACGCCCGCGCGACCGCGACCGGCGTCTGGTCGGCGACCTGCCGCGGCGCCTGCCCGACGGCCGCGTGGTAGGCCTCCGGGTCGTCGACCAGCTCCCGCAGCGCCCGCCAGATCCCCTCCGGCCCCTGCTCCAGCTCCACCATCCGGCCCGCCCCGCCGGTGAGCACGGGCAGGTGCCCGAGCCCGTACCCGACCACCGGCGTGCCCACCGACAGCGACTCGGCGGCGACGTTGCCGAAGGTCTCCGGCGCGTTCGAGCCCATCACGGTGACGGCGGCGCCCGCGAGGAACGGCTGCACCTCCTGCCAGGGCAGGGCGGGCAGGATCTCGACGTCCGGCAGGCCGGCGGCCAGGGCGCGGCATTCGCTGATCACCTGCTCCTGCATGCCGGGCCAGAACTCGAACCCGGCCGCCGCCAGCACGATCTGGACGGGCCGGCCGAGCCCTTCGGCGGGGTAGGCGCGGAGCAGCTCGGCGACGCCCTTCTGCGGATCGGCCCGGGAGAGCGTCCGCACCGGGCCGGTGCGCCGCAGCCGCTCGCGCTCCTCGGCGGTGGGCGGCGCACTGTGGTGCAGCAGGGCGTTGGGCAGGGCCTGCCAGCCGGTGGTGTCGAGCCCGGCGCGGGCGGCCTCGCCGGTCAGGAAGTCGCTGACCGGCAGGACGACGCCCGGCTGGTGCTTGAGGCTCTCGTGCATCGCGTCGTCGGTGCGCAGGAAGTGCACCATCAGCGCGGTGCGCACGCCGGGCGGGGCGGGGTTGAGGAAGCCGAGGCCGGCGCCCGCGTCGACCCAGCAGACCAGGTCGACCCGGTGGGCGGTGAGCAGGTCCCGCACCTCCCGGTCGACGGCGGCGGGTTCGGCGAGCAGGCGCATCACCTCGTCGTACTGGACGGGGCGCGGCAGGGCGAGGCTGGTCAGGCGGAGCAGGTCGGGGTCGTCGGCCGGGTGGGCCGGGCCGGCCGCCACGATGAGGGCGCGGTGGCCCAGTTCGCGCAGGCCGTCGGCGAGCGAGGCGATGCTGCGCTCGATCCCGGCCGGTTCGTCGGGGTTGTGGGTCAGCAGCACGAAGGCGATGTTCACGCGCGTGGTCCGTTCAGGGTCGGAGCAGGTCGGAGCAAGTCGGAGCAGGTCGGAGCAGGTCGGATCGGGGGCGAAGGCGCCTGGCGGCGGCGCCGAAGGGGCGCCGCCGCCGGGTGGTCGTGCGGGGAGCGGTCAGCGCCCGGTGTGGGCGGGCGCCAGGGCGAGGACCTGCGCGCGCAGGCCCTGGTCCGTGGTGAACTCCCCGGACAGGTGGCTGGTCACCATGACCGCCCCGTGCGCCTCGGCCCCGCGCAGGGTGAGGCAGGCGTGTTCGGAGCGGATCAGGCAGGCCGCGCCGAGCGAGGTCAGGTGCTTGCTGAGCGCCTCGACCACCTGCTCGCCGAGCCGCTCCTGCACCTGCGGCCTGGCCGCGTACTCCTGGAGCACCCGGGCGAGCTTGGAGAGGCCGACGATGTGGGCGCCCGGCGCCGGGAGGTAGGCGACGGTCGCCCGGCCGAGAAACGGCAGGACGTGGTGCTCGCACACGGCGACGAAGGGGACGTCGACGGCGGCGATGATCCCCTGGTTGACGGACTCGGCCGGGAACTGCACCTTCAGGTGCCGGGTCGGGTCCTGGCGCAGCCCGTCGGTCATCTCGGCCAGGGCCTTCACGAACCGGTAGGGGGTGCGCCGGGTGGACGCGCTGTCGCAGTCGATGCCGAGCGACGTGAGCATGGCGCGCGCGTGGGCGGTGGCCTGGTCCAGGGCGGCCTCGCCGGAGAGCTCGGCCCCGGAGAGGGCGGCCCCGGTGAGAGCCGATCCGGTGAGAGCCGGGCTGTCGATACTGGTCATGTCGTGAACTCCTCGGTGGACAACGGGGACGGCCGGCCGAGCTCAGGCCGGCACATTGCGCCATCCCGCGGCATTGACGTGGGTCTCGTTCACCAGGACCTCCTGGACGAACGCGCCGGGCGCACTGTCCAACGAGCGCAGCGCCTCGTCGGCGACCCGGGCGAGCAGTTCGGCGACGGCCTCGACGGTCGGGTACGACAGTCCTTCGGCGAGTCGTTCGGCCGGGGTCGGGTCGGCGGCGCCGAAGCGGAAGAGCTTGCTCTTGTGCTCGGTCAGCACCGCGGCGAGCGGGTCGTCGGCGCCCAGCATGGCGCCGTGGTCGAGGTGGGTGTCGATCCACGAGCGGATCCGCGCCTTGAACGCGCCGAACTCCACCACCGTGCCGTCGGCGAGGGCCGGCGCCGAGATGCTGGCCTGCATCCACCAGGAGTGCCCGTGGAAGTGGACGCACTTGCCTTCCAGGTGCGGAAGCCGGTGCGCGGTCTCGAAGTTGTGCCGCACCGACACGGTGTGCCGGGCCGCCGCCCCACCGGGCAGAAGCAACGTACTCATCAGGAAATCCCCAGGTACTTGTGGGTTTGCAGGGAGAAGTTCCAGAGCGGGTGGTCCAGGCAGTACTGGACGGCTGCGCGGGTGTTGGCCTCGATGTCGGGGCCGTCCATGGGCTGGAGGCGGAAGGACTCGAACGCCAGGTGCTCGAACTGGGACGGTTCGCCGTTCTCCTGCGGGTAGACCAGCTTCAGCTCGTTGCCCCGCTCGACGATCATCTCGGAGCCGAGCTTCGGGCTGACGCAGAGCCAGTCGATGCCGGGCGGCGGCGTCCGGGTGCCGTTGGTCTCCACCGAGACCTCGAAGCCCCGGTCGTGCAGGGCGTCGACGGCGGGGGCGTCGAGCTGGAGCAGGGGTTCGCCGCCGGTGATGACGACGAACCGCTGCTCGCTGGCGTCCGGCGCCCACACTCGTTCGACGGCGGCGGCGAGGTCCTCCGGGGTGGCGAACCGGCCGCCGTTCTCGCCGTCGGTGCCCACGAAGTCGGTGTCGCAGAACTGGCAGATCGCCCGGTGGCGGTCCTTCTCCAGCCCGGTCCACAGGTTGCAGCGGGAGAAGCGGCAGAAGACCGCCGGGCGGCCGGCGTGCCGGCCCTCTCCCTGGAGCGTGTAGAAGATCTCCTTGACGAGGTAGGTCATGCCGACACGCCCTGGTAGCGGACCGGGTCGGCGATGCCGGCCTCGCTGAAGCCCTTGAGCCGCAGCCGGCAGGTGTCGCACTGGCCGCAGGCGCGGGCGTCCTCGTCCGGGTCGTAGCAGCTGGAGGTCAGGGCGTAGTCGACGCCGAGCCCGATGCCGGTGCGGATGATGTCCGCCTTGGACAGGTGCAGCAGCGGCGAGTGCAGGCGGATGCGGTGCTCGCCGTCGGCCGTCGACTTGGTGGCGAGGTTGGCCATCGCCTCGTACGCCGCCAGGTACTCCGGGCGGCAGTCGGGGTAGCCGCTGTAGTCGACGGCGGTGACGCCGGTGAAGATGTCCAGCGCCCCGACGACCTCGGCGTAGGAGAGCGCGAAGGAGAGGAAGATGGTGTTGCGCGCGGGGACGTAGGTGAGCGGGATGCCGCTCTCCATCTCCTTGTCGCTCCGGCCCTTGGGGACCTCGATGTCGTCGGTGAGGGCTGAGCCGCCGAACACCCGCAGGTCGATGTCGGCGATGACGTGCCGCTCCACCCCCTGCCGCTGGGCGACCCGCTGCGCGGCCGCCAGTTCCACGGAGTGGCGCTGGCCGTAGCGGAAGCTCAGCGCGTAGGGCGTGAAGCCCTGGTCCTTGGCGATCGCCAGACTCGTGGTCGAGTCGAGGCCGCCACTCAGCAGCACGATGGCAGGTTTCCCCATAGTGATTCCACTCTTCGGTCGATTACGGCATGACGGGGCCAGTCGAGGGTTGGTGGTGCATCAGAAATGGAAACGAAGTTGAATCCGGCGTAACGACGCATGACTCTGCGGCATTCGAAGTACGTGCGTTCACGGGGGCGCACAGGGACTCGAACACCGCGGAACCGGCCGGCCGGTAAAATTTTCAACAGCCGAAACCCAGGGAGATTCCGGCAGCTCATCCAGCTTTCAATGGGCAGCATGGCCCTGTCAAGGAGTTGGCCGGTTTGCGCGGTCCAGACCACGAGACGGCGGGTCGAGAACGGACATGCCAGGTCAGGCCGTACGCCGCCCACAAGTGGAGGTTTACCATTCCGCAGCATGGATCAGGGCAGATCGCAGTGGTCTTGACCAATCGGGGTACGCCGCCATCACCTTGCCATCCGCCCACCCCGCCCGTTACCGAAAGACTGTCCACGACTGGCATGGATTCGGCCAGGCCGGAGTTCCGGCCCGGCCGAATTGAGCGAGAGGCGCGGGGAATCGGCCACCGAAAGGGAATTCGGCCACGCATTGCCCGAAAGGGCAGGAGGAATGCCCGGATGACCTTGAAATGTTTATCAGAGCCTGCACCGGGAGACCGGCCCCCAGGCGCGCGGCCGCTACAGCGCGCCGCCCCAGAGCTTCAGTTGGAACCACACGGTCTTGCCGCGGTAGCCCTCACCGCGGAGGTGGGCGCCCCAGGAGTCGGCGAGGGCGTCGACGAGGTGCAGGCCGCGGCCGGCCTCGTCGTCGGGGGCGGCCTCGCGGGGCTGGGGAAGGTCCTCATTGGCGTCGGTGACCTCGACCCGGAGCAGGTCGTCGACGATCAGGCAGCGGACACCCACGAGACGGTCGCGCGGGCCACGGGCGTGCCGGCAGGCGTTGGTGACCAGCTCGCTGAGAAGGAGGACGGCGATCTCGGTGGTCTCGTCGGCGACCTGCCAGACGTAGGCCTGCCGGAGCAGTTGGACGCGGGCCCGGCCGGCGCTGCGGGGGTGGCGGGGGAACATCCACTCGATGTCGACAGCCTGAGTGATCATCAGTGTCCTTGGGGGCATGGGGAGGTCGGGCGTCACTCCGTGGGGCGAAGTTCGGCCATTGCACGTTCCAAGCGTCGGCAACCGGGCATAGCCTCGGGAGTTACGACGCCGGTACCTCAGCACTTGCACCGCAGGTTGACCGGCACGAGGAGGGGATCCGGAGATGGCCACGCCCAAGCAGAACCCGACGGCATGGAAGTACTGCGGCGACCAAATCAAGCGCTGGCGCGCCCAAGCCGGTGTCACTCGAGATGAGTTGAGCACAGCCTCGAACTACGACTGCGAGAGCGTGCGGTCGATGGAGGCCGGACGAAGGAAGCCTTCACTGAAGCTCCTCACCGTTGCCGACGAGTTGTGCAACGCACGAGGCATGCTGCTCGGGGCCTACCAGTACCTGGCCTCGGAGAGCCCGCCTACTCGCACCGACTCGTACCGCGACGCCGAAGACGAGGCCATCGCGATGTACTCGTATGAGCCTCTCTACATCCCCGGCCTGCTACAGACGGAGGAGTATGCGAGAGCGATCTTGAGCAACACCATGCCGCCCGTGGACGATGCGACGGTCGAGGATCGCGTCAAGGCTCGGATGCTCCGACAGGAGAAGCTGACCCTCCGCCCCACCGTGCTGTACAGCTTCGTGATCTACGAGGCGGCCCTCCACGCCGGCCTGGGCGGCCCAGGAACGATGCAGCGACAGCTGCACCGCCTGCTGGAGACCGAACAGTTGCGCAATGTGCGAGTCCAGATCCTGACCATCGACCGGGCCATCCCCTCGGCCCTCTCCGGATCGATGGTTGTCATAGAGACGGTCAATCACGAGCACTACGTATATGTGGAAACCCATGGAACGAACGCACTCCACTCCGACCCGAAGGTCGTGAGCGAGCTCAGCACGCGGCACGCGATAATCCGCGCGCAAGCCCTCAGCGTTGAGGATTCCATGCAGTTCATCAGAAAGGTAGCGGAGCAACTATGAGCGTCGCAGCACCGTGGATCCGGTCCAGCTACAGCGACTACGAGGGCGGCAACTGCGTCGAGGTGGCTGCCCACCCCAACCTCGTCCACGTCCGGGACTCCAAGGACAAGGCCGGCCCGCAGCTCGCCTTCTCGCCCTCCGCCTGGGCCGCCTTCCTCACCTTCGCGGCCGAAGCTCCGGTGTCGGCGGTCGAGTGACCTTCTAGTGGAATGGGTGGGTAGCCACCTCCCACCCACCCAAGTACCGCCACAGTCAGCACATATGACCAACGACGTGAGAGTCGACCTCACCGTGACGCCGGAAGAGGTCATCCACTGCCCCAACGCCCGTCGGTCCGCCCGGATCCTCCGGGACGTCCTGCCGACGGAGAAGGCAGCAGCTGTCCCGGCCCTCGCCCGGCGGCGCGCCGCCGGGCGAGGGCTTGACCACTGCGCCGTCACCACAGGAACGCCCACGTCGGCCGGCGCTGGGCGGGCAGCCAGGCTTGGCGGCGAGGCTCAGACGGATTCCTGCTTGGGCGCGTATCGCAGCACGACGACGTCACCGAGCTGCTGGACGCCGATCAGCCGCATCCGGTGGGTACTGCACCACGCATGATCCTGGACTGGGAGCGCCGGGGGCTCCTCCCGTTCGGCTATGACCCCGCCGATCTGTGAGCGAGCAGCCTCCCCGTACCCACCCGGCGTTGGCGAAGCGAACAAGAGTGCACATTGCCTTTGACCCGCTGGTTCGTGGTGAGTGACCAGCGTGCGCAACGGTAGGCGAAGCCCCGCCCGTGCGCCGCTGTGGCGTGCACGGGCGGGACCGGATCTGGGTGGCGCTGCCAGACCGCCGGTAGGGCCCGGGGCGAGGGCGGCCCGTCAGCTCTGCCGCGGAACCGGGTGGTCAGGAGAGTCGAGCCAGGCCGTCTGGCCCTCCGGGGTGACCGTCAGGCCGAACCGCTCGTGCCCGGGGCCGTCCTGGTCGGCCCACCACCGGTACGCGGCGGCCACCTCGTCCCACAGCCGGCGGGGGCCGGACTGCACCACCTCGTACTCCGTGCGGTCCAACCATCTGTTCGAACTCCACAAGCAGGAGTGGGCAGCCGGCGGCGAAGCTTCAACCGACCGCTCGAAGCCGTTCGAGCAGTTCGGCGACGGAAGCGGTCTGCGCGTATCGCGACAGCTCTGGTTCGAGGTCGCGGATCATCGTCACGCACCTGGGGGCGTCGATCCGGCTGGCCAGGTCGAGGGAGCGTGTGGCGGTCTCCGCGGCGATGTCGGGTTCGCCGTCGCGGAGGTAGGTCTCGGCCTGGTAGGTCAGGAACACGGACCTGGTCTTGGAGCGGGTGGCGGGCAGCAAAGCAATGCCCTCGTCCATGAGCTGGTGGGCCTGGCGGCGCTGACGGAGGTCCGCGAGGCAACGGCCGCTGTCCGCGGCCAGGTCGGCGTGCGACATCCACGAGCACCAGGCGGGTGCGGGATCATACGGCGGGGTATCCAGCGCCTTCTCTGCGGCGGCGAGGGCCCGGCGGCACAGGCCGCCCTCGTCGAGCACGGCGAGGGCGCGGGCCTGTCGCAGGTGAAGGAGGGACCGCGCGGTGGGGTGCTGAGTCCGAGGGATGGCGTGGTCGAGGATGTCGGCGGCGGCTCGTGCGTCCTTGAGCCACAGCAGTTGATACGCGAGATCGGACAGGATGCCCGCGCCGAGGTCGCGCTGGTGGGCGGTGTGGGCGTTGTGGAGAGCGGCGTGCCAGAAGCGGCCCGCGGACGCGTGGCGCCGTTCGTCGAAGTGCTGCCAGGCGATGGCCTGCGAGAGGGAGGCGGCCAGGGTGTGCAGCCGCCGCCCGGCGGCTGAGGTGTAGCGGGACTCGCTGATGAATTCGGTGACGGTGGTCAGGTGCGCGTCCAGCAGGTGGCGGGTGCGGTGTCTGCGTTCGGTGGCGAGACGGATCAGTTCCGCCCCGGTCGACTCCAGCCAGTCGAGCATCTCGGCGTCGGCTTCACCGGGCGCGGCGAAACGCGCGAACCGGCCGGGCTTGGTGACGGCCCACTGATGGGCGAGAACGGCCAGCGAGCCGCTGGTGTAGGCGATGAACGACCGGCGGTCCAGGGAGGTCATCAGAGCCTCTCGGAGTGAGGAGACGGCATTGTGCGGGCCGAGGGGCAGCGGGTTGCCCTGGCCTGGGAGCCAGTTGGGCCAGCCGAGATAGGCGACGGTCGCGTAGTCGATACCGAAGACCTCGGCGATGAGCGGCTGGGATTCGTCTTCGTCAGGGTCGGCGCGGCCGGTCTCCCACTTGGAGACCCGTGACCCCCTGGTGCCCGAGCGCAGGCCACGGCGCGCGGCGGCCTGCCGGATGCGGCGGGCCAGCTCCTCCTGTGACCATCCGCGCTCGTTCCTGACGTGCGCGAGGGGGTGGCGGATTTCGTCGTCCACCCGCCCATTGCACCACCCGCTCCGCGCCCGGGAGAGCCATTCGAGGAGACCGGGGATAGGGCGGGGATAGGGATTTCCTCTGTACCCCGAGGCCGGTAGCCGCTGTACTCGTCGTGTTCCGCCCGGCACCCCGTGTGACTGGGCGGGGCGCGGCGGCGAAGCCGTTCCCTACGGCCTTGTCCCGCTCGCCGGGCTGCGTCTCCCGCGCCTGTCGGGCGAGGGCCGACCGGAGCCACCGCCGGACGCCCACCGTCGCCAACGCACAGGGAGGGGTTGCCATGTCGTACGACCACTGAGCCCAAGGAATCCACTGAGCCCGAGGAACCTGGGGCGGGCCCGTAGCGACGGGCCCGCCCCTCCCGCTCTGGAAGGACACGCGATGCCGTCTGTGACTGACCTCTACGACCCGTTGACTGAGGAGATCCTGCATGACCCGTACCCGGTGCTGGCCCAATTGCGTGAGCGTGAGCCGGTGTTCTGGCACGAGGGCATGGGCTCTTGGGCGCTGACCCGGTACGCGGACAGCGTGCGGGTGCTGCGCGAGCACGAGACGTTCGCCCGCGACCCGCGGCGCACCGGGGGCACGGTGCCCGAGCCGAGCCTGAGTGTGCAGACGCTCGACCCGCCGCAGCAGAACGCGGTGCGCTCCCTGTTCATGACCGCGCTGCGCGCTCAGGACCTGACCGCGATCGAGGACCGTGCCCGCCTCCTGGTGGGTGAGCGCCTCGACCAACTGGCCGGAGCGGGCCCGTTCGATGTCGTGGCCGAGATCGCGGTGCCGCTGTCCGTGGCGGTCGTGGCCAATGTGCTGGGTGTCGAGCCCCCGCCGTACGGGGAGTTCGCCGCGGTGTCGGACGCGATCATGCGGAGCATGGACGGCGGCCTCAATCCGGCACTCGTCGAGCCGGGTCGCATCGCCCGCCAGCAGCTGAGCGACCTGGTCGACTCCTGGTTCGCGGCCTCGGCCCGGCCCGGCCTGCTGGCCCGGGTATGGCAGGCCGCGGCCCCCGACTCCGACGCGCCCACCTGGCTGTACGTGAAGAACACGGCGCGGGTGATGTTCCAGGGCGGCTACAGCACGATGGTGGCCGCCGCCGGCAACGCCGTGCACACCCTCCTCGCCCACCCGGGAGCCCTTGACCGGATGCGGGACGGGGCGCTGCTGGCCACGGGCGTGGATGAACTGGTGCGCTTCGACGGTCCGGTGCAGGGCACCACGCGCACGGCGGTGCGCTCCTGCCGGATCGGCCGCGTCGACATCGCCCCCGGGCAGAAGGTCGTCCCGCTGTTCGCGGCGGCCAACCGCGACCCGGCCGCCTTCACCCGGGCGGACGAGCTGGTGCTGGACCGCACCCCGAACCGCCACCTCGGCTACGGGTGGGGTTCGCACTCCTGCGTCGGAACGACCGTCGCCCAGGCGGGGCTGCGCGCCCTGGTCGCGGCCCTCAATGAACACCCGGCCCGGCTGGCCTCCGCCGGCGACGGCGTACGGCGCCGAACGGCGACCATGCGGGCCTTCGACACGCTGCCCGCTGCCCTCCTTCCCTGACCCCTTTTCTTCCCCGGCCCGGCCAGTCCGCGCCCATGTCTTCAGGAGTCCGCTGTGCGCATCCTCATCGGCACCCACATTGATCCCTCGATCCGCGAACGCGGCGACATGCGGGCCTGGACGCAGCGTCTGTTCTGGTTCGCCCGCCCCGGTGACCTGCTCATCCTGTGCTGCAAGCCGGACGCGGCGTTCGTCGACTACGCCCTGGCCCACACCGGCGTGAAGCGCGAGGAGCTGACCGTGCTGGCCGCCCCGGCCGGAGCATGGGGCGAGAGGCTGCTCGATCCCGCCTCCCTGACCGAGGCCGAGTTCGTGGAGCAGGTGCGGGCCGCACTCGGTCCGGCCGGGGCCGACGCGGTGAGCGAGGTGTTCGCGCTGTGGCCGTCGGCCGCCGTGGCATGGCTCGCCGATGCCCTGGGCGTGGCCGACCGCTTCCCGGGCGCGGCCTTCTTCGGGCAGGGCGGCGGGGAGATCGGCAACAATAAAGCGAACTTCCGGGCCCTGGCCGCGGCGGCCGGGGTGCCGATCCTGTCGGGCCGGGTCTGCCGCAGCCGCACCGAAGCGACTGAAGCAACCGGCGCACTGCTGGCGCGCTCCGCTTCCGGGGCCGTCGTGGTCAAGCAGGCCCACAACGGGGCCGGGGTCGGCAACCAATTGCTCGTGCGCGACGCGGCGATGGCCGTGGACCACGTCGGGGCCCGGCACCTGCACCACCTGGCCCCGGGCCCGGACGGCATCGCCGCGTACTGGGCCGAACGGTGGCCGTGGGCGAGCGGGGAAGGCTGCTGGCCCGTCGTTGTGGAAGAGTTCACGCCCAGCGCCGACGCGGTGTACTCCGAGCACTACGCCTCCGACGAAGGCACCCGGGCCACCGAGACGGGCCGACTGCTCTACGTCGGGCGGCGCCTGAGCCACCAGGTCGTTCCGCTGGACGGCGTCACCGAGCCGGTCCGGGCGGCACTGCTGGACGGCGGCGCCCGGCTGGCCGAGGCGTACCGGGCGATGGGCTACCGCGGGCACCTGAGCGCGGACGCCCTGCTCCTGCCCGACGGGGAGGTGGTGTTCACGGAGGTCAACGCCCAGGTCTCCGGCAGCCTGCACATCTACCAGTCGATCGCCCACGGCATCGTCGACGTCGCCGCCGAACCGGCCCGGCAGGTGGTCGAGTACCACGTCCCACCCACCTGGGCGGTGCCCTCCTTCGCCGCCTTCCTGGCCGCGCTCGACGAGCTGAGCCTGGCGTACGACCCGGCCACCCGGACCGGGGTGATCGTGTCGATGCCCGCCATCCCTCTCGCCCCAGGCGAGCCGGTGCAGTTCGTGTTCTGCCTCGCCTACGACCCCGTCGAGGGCCACGCCGCAGCATTCGACCGACTCGACACGCGGTTCGCGAGCGTGCCCGCCGGCACCTACGACGCCGGCCAGCACATCGGCACCGGCGCCGTGTCCTTCTCCTCCTGACCGGGAGCCTCACCCATGACCACCTCCCCCGCCACGGCCGCCGAGGCCGCCCAGCTCTCCCCCGTCTTCGACTCCGGCCGGCTCGCCGCCGAACTCGCGGCCGTCACCGCCCACACCTGGAACGTGCAGCGCACCCACACCTACGGCGGGCAGGTCGGCCAGTCCGCCGCGATCGACTGGCGGGTCCTGCCCCTGCGGAGCCTCGGCGGAGATCCGGAACGCTCCGACCCGGGGGGTCCCGGCCCGCAGCCGTTCGCGACGACGCGATGGCTCGACCGGCTGCCCTACCTCACAGAGATCCTGGACTCGGTCCCCGCCCCGCTGAACGCGGTGCGGTTGATGGCGCTGGGGCCCGGCGCCGTCTCGAACCCGCACTGCGACCCCAAGTACCGCCTGGACCGGGGCATCGTGCGCCTGCACATCCCCGTCGTCACCGACCCGGGCGCCGTGCTCGTCCTGGACGGCGTCGAACACTGCTGGCAGCCGGGCACCCTCTGGTACGGCGACTTCTCCCGCGAGCACCTGGTGCGCAACACCAGCCGGACGGTGACCCGGGTCCATGTCGTGATCGACGCCCTGCTCACCGCAGACCTCTCGGCCTGGTTCCCGGACTCCTGGCAGGAATTCCTCACCTGCGGCGAGGTCCTCCTCAACCACACCAGCCCGGCCACAGCTTTCCCGGCATGGCCCACCAGGCTGCCGTACGAGGCGTTGTTGCCGTCCGGGTTCGCGGACTTCGACGCCCCCGCCCCGCTGGACGGCTCCCTCATCCCCGCCCGCATCGACCACGGTGCCGACGATGTCCTCGCCCTCACGATCGCCGGGCGCACCTTCGCACTCGTCCCGGCCTGCGGCACCGAGTTCCGGTTCTCCGGCTGGAGCGAGCAGCGCACCCTCCAACCGGACAACGACGGCAGCGGCCTGACCCTGCGGGTCCGCCGCGGCCGAGCACTCGCCGACCGGCACGTGACCGCCGTCCCCCGCACCCCCTGACCCACCACTCGCACCCGAGAGGAACGCCCATGTCCCGCCTGAACAGTCACGACGACTTCACCCCGCTCAAGGAGGTCATCGTCGGGTCCGCCGCCAACTACGTGGGACACGACCGCGACATCTCCTTCGAGCTGTTCCACCACGAGAATCTGAAGGGCTTCCGGTCGGACTGGGCCTATCCGCGTCTGACCCGGGCGGCGGCCGGCCACCGGGAGAGCTGGGCCATCAAGGAGCGGTACGCCGAGGAGTTGCACGAGGACGTGGAGGCCCTGGCCGCCACGCTCGCCGGACTCGGGGTCACCGTGCACCGGCCGCTGCCCCTGCCCCCGGACGCGGCCCCGATCGCGGGCCTGGGTTGGGAGGCCGCCCCGACCCCGGCGCTGAACATCCGCGACAACACGCTGATCCTCGGCAACGAGATTATCGAGACGCCGCCCGCGATCCGCTCCCGCTATCTGGAGACCCGCCTGCTCGGCCCCGTCTTCACCGGCTACTGGGAGGACGGCGCGCGGTGGACGACGATGCCCCGCCCCACCCTCACCGACATGTCGTTCGACCTGTCGTACGCGCGGAACACCGCGACCACCCTGGGCGGGCCGACCGAGGCTATCGACGACCCGCAGCCGAACCCGTACGACGTCGGCGTGGAGATGATGCTGGACGGCGCGCAGGTCCTGCGGCTGGGCCGCGACCTGGTCGTTAACGTCGCCCAGGAGAATCACGCCCGGGGCGCCGAGTGGCTTCAGCGGCACCTCGGCCACCAGTACCGCGTCCACCGGGTGTGGCGGATGGCGGACAACCACATCGACAGCATGGTCCTCGCCCTGAAGCCGGGGGTGTTCCTGGCCCGGCACGACGGCATCCGGGACCTGATGCCCGAGCCACTGCGCTCGTGGCGCTACATCGTGCCGCCGGAGCCGGATACCGGGGCGTTCCCCGTCTACGACGACTACGAGGACCTGGTCCTCACCAGCCCCTACATCGACCTCAACGTGCTCTCGGTCGACGAGCACACAGTGCTGGTCAACGAGGAGTGCACTGGCCTGACCAAGACTCTGGAGACCGAGGGCTTCGACGTGGTGCCCGTACGACACCGGCAC
Source organism: Kitasatospora sp. NPDC088548 (assembly GCF_044753005.1). Taxonomy (NCBI): domain Bacteria; kingdom Bacillati; phylum Actinomycetota; class Actinomycetes; order Kitasatosporales; family Streptomycetaceae; genus Kitasatospora; species Kitasatospora sp. NPDC088548. The sequence goes on along the minus strand of NZ_JBIVMI010000014.1, from coordinate 132,250 downwards.
CGGCGCCTGTTCGGGGGCGGCTTCCACTGCTTCACCCTGGACATGCACCGCACCGGCGGCTTCGAGGACTACCTGTCGTGACCCTCCCGGGCGTGCTGCTGCTCGACGCGGCCGGCCCCGAGTCGGGAGCCCTCGCCACGGCGGCGGCCGCCCGCGGGCACCAGGTCCACGCCGCGACCACCACCACGGCGTACGCGGGCTACGGGCCGGAGCTGAAGGGCCTGCTGGCCGGGCGGATTGTCACCGACTTCGCCCGGCCCGACCGGGCCCTGGCTGAGATCGCCGCGTACGCCCGCCGCCGCGGTATCGGCGCCGTGCTGACCGTCAACGAGTACCTGACCGAGCTTGCCGCGCACCTGTGCGCCGAGCTCGGGGTGCCTGGCAACGACCCGGGCCGGGCGCGGGCCGCCCGGGACAAGGCCGCCATGGCCGAGGCGTTCACGGCGGCCGGAGTACGCACCCCCTACACGGTCCTCGCCCGGGACGGCGCCGAGCTGCGAGCCGCGCTGACGGACCCGCGGGTCGGCTTCCCGTGCGTCGTCAAGCCGCTGTCCGGGGCTGGCTCCGCCGGCGTCACGGTGGTGGCCGGCCCGGCCGGTGCAGCCGCAGCCGCCGACGCCGCCCGCGAGGTGGCCGACATGTACCAAAGCGGCGGCGACCCGCGCGTCCTGGTCCAGGCGTACGCCGCGGGGACGGAGTACAGCGTCGAGTCCCTCACGCAGGACGGCACCACGGCGCACCTCGCCGTGACCCGGAAGCAGGTGACCGGCGGCCCGAATAGAGTCGAGACGGGGCACAGCCTCCCCGTTCACCTGCCCCCGGCTGTCGAGGCAGCCGTGTACCGGGAGGTCGAAGCGGCGGTCCGGGCGGTCGGTATCCGGCACGGCGCCTCGCACACCGAGGTCATCGTCGCGGCGGACGGGCGGTGCGAGGTCATCGAGATCGGCGCCCGCCTCGCCGCCGGGCACATCGGGGTCCTGATCCAGCACGCCCTGGGCATCGACGTGTGGGCGGCCCTGCTCGATGTCGCACTCGCCTGCCAGCCCGCGCTCGCCCCCACCGCCCGCGGATACGCGACCGTGCGGTTCCTGACCAGCCCGCGCGCCGGACGGCTGACGTCCCTCTCCGGATTCCCGAAGACGGGACCGGGCGTGCCGTTCGTCCGCTGGCGGGCTGCGATCGGCGGCGCGGTCCACGAGCCGGGCGCCAACAGCCACCGGCTGGGGTCGTTCGTGGTCACCGGCCCGGATGCCGCCGAGGTCGAGGAGCGGGCCGACGCGCTCCTGCGGCAAGTCCGCATCCGGGTCGAACCGGTCCCGGAGAACGGGCCCGGTCAGGTCAGACCGGTGAGCACCTCGGCCATCGCGCCGTAGCTCTCGCGGACCGCGTCCGTCTTGGCCAGCCGGTGGCGCTCCAGGCGGATCGCGCCCAGGTGCCGGGCCTCGTAGACCCTCGCCCGCCACACCGCTGCGGGCGAGCGGTCCAGGGCCCCGTAGGACTCCCAGAACGTGGTCCGTTCGTCGTCCTTGGCCGTCGCCATGCAGATGGTCCAGTCAGCGGCGGGGTCCCCGAACCAGGTGCGGTCGAAGTCCAGCACGCCGGTGATCACCGGCTCGGGAGCTGCCGGGTCCATGAGGGCGTTGACGGTCCACAGGTCCCCGGTCAGCAGCCTCGGCTCGGTGACCTCGTCGAGCACGGCGCTCTCGTGCGCGGCCGCTGCGGCGACCTTCCGTACGTCGGCCGCGTCCAGGCCGGCACCGTCCAGGTCGGAGGCGATCTCCTCCAGCGACGCGATCACCGTCTCGCTCCACGTCCCGTACCCCGGACCGCCGACGGGCCCGAAGTGCGGGCCCCGCACGTCGTGCACGGAGCGGGCAATGGCGCCCATCTGCCGGAAGAACACCGGCCAGGCGGTACGCGGGTACGTCCCCAGGTGCTCCGGGGCCGGGATGCCGTCCAGGTGGGTCTGGATCATCCAGTCCCGGCCGATCACCTCGTGCGACCAGTCCGCGGCGAGGACTTGGGGCATCAGTGGTGCGATCACGGCCAGCCACGGCTGGCTCGCGTACTCGTTTCGCATCAGGTGGCGCTCGCTGAGGAACTGGCGGGCCTCCGGCGGCGCGACCCGCAGGATCACCGGCCGGTCCCGCCCGGCCAGGATGACACGGTAGACGTTGTTGTACATCCCCGTGCCCAGCTCGATGGCGGACACCGGCGCGGCGGCGTCCCCGAAGGCCCGTCGGCAGACCTTCCCGATCTCCTCCGCGGACAGTGACTGCTGGAACGCCTCCGAGGCGCGCTCAACCGGCTGGAAGTCCATGCCGCTCAGGATGCCCTGCTCGCCGGCTGTTCGTCACGTCCATCGCGTACGGCGCTACGGCCGGAACGCATCCGTCCTGGCGATGCGGCCCGGATCAGGACAAGGCCGGCCCGCAGCTCGCCTTCTCGCCCTCTGCCTAGGCCGACTTCCTCGCCTTCGCGGCCGAAGCTCAGGTGTCGGCGGTCGAGTGACCTTCTAGTGGAATGGGTGGGCACCCACCTCCCGCCCACCCAAGTACCACCACAGTCAGCACATATGACCAACGGTCACCAGATCGTCACCATGCACATCCGCCATGTAGCGTGCGCACCACGTCGAGGCCGGTCAGCTCTTGAGTGTGGCGTCCAGGAACTCCTGCACCGGTTCGCAACCCCGACAGAGCCTGGGCCGCCGCCGAGCACCTGTCCGGGGTCGAATGGCTGGCCGGGATACCCGGCACGGTCGGCGCCGCTTGTTCCTGCGCGCGCCGGCCGGAGCCGGCTCGACCGCGTAGCCGACTGACGGCACCGGTGACCCGCCGAGTCCCGCCCTGCGGGTCCAGCCGCCGAGCACGCGGCACGGCCACGGGGCGGGGCCCGGTCGGGCACCACCCGGAAACGGTCGCGCACCGGGCTCCCCGGGCTCGTGAACGGGTGCTAGATGTGCGACTTCCGCACTGAGTGCCATGCCGCTCCGGCCAGAGCCCGCGTCGACCGGAACACCGAGAGCTGTTCGTGCCGGCGGTAGAGGTTCCAGTTGTACGGGACGAGCGACAGCTTGTTCGACGAGAGCGACCCGGCCCGCTGCGCCCGGTACACCGCCAGGGGTTCCCGCAGCGCCCGCGAGGGAGTCCCATCCCGCATGATCGACAACCAGAGCGCGTAGTCCTGCCTCTTCGGCATGTCCGGCATCAGCCTCGTCCCGACCACCCTGCGGTCGTACATGGCGGTCAGGGCGCCGATGTGGTCCTGGACCAGCATCGCGCTGTAGTCCACGCGCTCCGGCGCCCACACCACACGCCCGTTCGGGACGAAGTCGGCGGCCTCGCCCGAGTGCAGGGCGTCCATCTTGTAGTAGGAGGTGAACGTGAGGGGCGTCCCGGCCGTCGCGGCGAAGGCGAGCTGCTTCTCCAGTTTCGTCGGGAGCCACATGTCATCGCTGTCGAGGAAGGCGATGTAGTCACCCCGGGCCCGCGCGATGGCCAGGTTGCGGGCCCGGGCCGCGCCCCCCTGCCGGGCCGCTGCCTCCGGCAGGACCCGCTCGTCCTGCCGAGCCAGCTCTCTCAGCAGATCCACCGAACCGTCCGAGGACGCGTCGTCCGTGATCAGCAGTTCGAGATCGGTGTGGGTCTGCGCCAGCACCGACCGAACTGCGGGCCCGAGCGTGGCCACCGAATTGTGCACAGGCATCACCACGGAAACCAGGGCCACAGCGGTGCTCCTTACCCGGATCGGAGTCGTCATGGATGTTGTTGTCGCCGGCCAAGGCTACGTGGGACTGCCGCTCGCCGTGCGCGCCGCCGAGGTGGGCCATCGCGTCGTCGGCCACGACGTGGACCCACACCGCATCAAGCAGCTCACCGCCGGCGATGCCTACGTGGAGGACGTGGCCTCCTCGCGGCTCCGCGCGGTGCTGGACACCGGGGCCCAACTCCGCGACCGCCGACGCCGCCGCGCTGGCCGGCTTCGACATCGCGGGGTCGTTCTCGTACACCGGCGGCCGGTGAGCTCGCTCATCAGCCCGGTGTTGCCCGTGTCCGCCGACGGTCCCGGCCCGGCCGCGAAGGCCAGGCCGACCCGGGAATCTCCACGTGCAGCGCGTCCGGTCCAGCTTGACGGGCGGCCGAAGCTCAGGCGTCGGCAGTCGAGTGACCTTTCAGTGGAATGGGTGGGTAACCATCTCCCTCCCACCCACCCAAGTACCGCCACAGCCAGCAGATATGACTAATGGTCACCAGGTCGCCACCATGCGCATGCGCCGTGTAGCGTGCGCACAAAAGAATCAACCCCCGCCGGTGCTAGGCACACCGAACGGGGGTTTGACCAGCACGATCGAATGAGAGTCGATCTAGTGGCTACCCACGACCTTACCGCCGCCACCCCCTCCGACGCGCCCAGCATGGCCGCGTCGGGCTACGGAAAGAAGTCCGCTCCGGGCCAACGCCCGCGCCGCGCCGACGACTTCGCACACCTGCCCGGCCGCGAGGCGTACCTGGCAAGCCTGATCGACCGCCTCCCCGAGGGCGCCGCGATGGACACCAAGACCCTCGCCCGCGATCAGCCCCACTACGGGCAGCAGGCCGTCCGCACCGCCCTCAACAACCTCTCCGTCGCCGGGCATCTGCGCCGCATCCGCGAACGGGTCGGCGCCGACCGCACCCAGTGGGTGTTCCGCACCTACTTCTCCCGCACGGCCCGGGACGACGCCTGGTGGGCGCACTTCCTGGCCACCGGCGACCCCGCCGAGGTTCACCCGGACGAGCGCCCCGGCCCGCGCGCACCACGTCTCCCCCCGCACCGACCCCCGCACCGGCCCCCGCGCTCGCCCGCCTACGACGCCCTGGCCGCCCTCGGCCTGGCGGACGCCCGGCTCGCGCTGTCCGCCACCGAGTGCGCGGACCTCGAACCGCTCGCCGCCCAGTGGCTGGCGCGCGGGATGCCGCCCGACCTCTTCGCGGCCACCCTCACCGCGGGCCTGCCGCCCTCCGTGCACAGCCCGGCCGCGTTCACCCGCCGCCGCCTGCTCGACAAGATGCCGCCCGAACGCCCCTGGGCACCCGCGCCGCCCCCGTCCACGCGGATCATCGATTGCACCGACTGCCGCACGCCGAGCCGCCCGCAGGCCCTCCTCGGCGGCCTCTGCCGGGCCTGCCGCACCGGCGCGGCCACCTCGCCGCCGCCCCCGGCCCGGCTCTCCCCCGCCGCCGTCCACACCCACGCCACCCACGTGCGCAACGCCGTCCTCGCACGCAGAGCCGCCCGTCAGACCGGCCGGGACTCCTCACCCCGAACCCGCCAGGCCACCCCCAACGCACCCGCACCACAAGCACGGTGACCGCAGCCCCGGCGCCTTCCCCCAGAAGCGCCCCTTCGATCAGCTGCCAGGTGCGGTGGCGCTCATGCCGTGGGCGGCATGTGGACGTTGTCGTACTTCGGGTTCGGTTCCTCCAGCACCGCCTCGGCCGGCACGGGCGCACCGATCTCTCCGGGGCATCCCTGCGGCGGGTAGCCGGGTACGTTGCGGACCTTGTAGTAATCACAGACCAACCGGTACTCGCCCGGACCCCAGGACCCGCCACCGTGCGCCAGCATCCCCCTGTCCCCGCAGGCCGGACACCGGACCTGCGGGTGCACCAGCACCCTGGGCTCGGTGAAGACGTGTGGCAGGCGCCGGCTGACGATCGCCTGCCGCGGCAGGGTCAGGCCGAGGTGCTCGCCCACGATCCGGTACACGTCGGACATCCCCACGCCGGACGCGTCGCCCCTGTGGACACGGTCGGGGGCCTCGACGAATCCGCCCCCGGCGACCAGGCGGCGGGTGAGCGGGTGATCCATCTCCTTCGTCGTGTACTCCCAGAACATCCAAGGGGGTTCCCCGTCCACGCCGACGTTGATGATCGGCGGGTCCATGGTGCTGTCCACGACCTTCACGACGGTGTGCTTCGACCAGAGGTCCCTGCCCGACGCGTATCGGTCGGCGCGGCCGCTGGTCTCGGGTGACTCGATCGCGAACGCCCAGCCGTTACCGGTATCACCCACCATCGCGTAGTCCGGCCCCCGCCACGGCGCGGGCGAGAGTTCCAGCATCTCCTGGGCGGTGTCCGCGTCCATGACGGAGCCCGGCCGCGCGCCCAGGAGGACGGCCAGTTCCTCATGGCTGACGCCCCTCACCATCGTGAGGGAGAAGCCCTCACTGCCCAGTTCGGCATCCATCCATTCGATTCCGTCGCTCATGGCCGAGAACCTAACGGACAGGTGCGACAGGGACCGGGATCTCCTTGACCGCCGAGCAGATACGGCAATGCCGGCGTCGCCGTGTGCACCGGGCACACCCCTAGACTTACCTGACGATCGCATCAGTCGGGGGGCATGGGCGGGGTGGGCGGTGGAGGAGCGAGGGTGGGCCTTCTACGAGGGCGCGGACGGCTCCGCGCCGGTGAACAAGGAGCTTGAGAAGGCCGGGCTCGCCCGGTACGAACTCACCAAGCTCGCCGTCCTGATGGACCGGGTCAAGGCCCGGCAGACCCTGCCGGGCGATGTGAAGAACGTCGGGCACGACCTGCTGGAGGTGCGGCTCACCGGCAACCGCCGCATCTTCCGCCTCCTCTACGCGGAGGAGACGGACGGGCTGGTCCTGCTCGCGCTGTCGTTCTTCCAGAAGACCTCCCGGAAGGCCCCGCCGAACGAGCTGGACACCGCCGAACGACGGCTCAAGGAGTGGCGCAACCGTCGCCCGAAGGAGTGAGCGTCCCGTTCTCGGTATCGGCTTTGGGCGATAATGTTGAAGCACTCGGAGGGGAGGGCGACCATGGCACCCACATTGCATGATCTTCTCGGCATCGATCCGGACGATCCCCGCACCGCAGCCGGCCTGGAGGACGCACAGGCCTACGCCGAGCTGGTGGAGACGCTGGTCGTGGCCCGGACCAAGCGCGGCCTCACCCAACGCGAGGTGGCGCAGCGCATGGGGACGTCCCAGTCCACGGTCTCGGAGTTCGAACGCGTCGGCGGCGACGCCCGCTACTCGACCCTGCAGCGCTACGCCCGGGCCGTCGGCGCCCGGCTGCACAGCATGGTCGACCACACCGGTGCGGACCTCACGCCCGCCTGGAAGCCCGCGCCGGTCGAGGTGCACGTCCAGGTGGCCGTCCGGGGGCGCGGCCACCGGGCCAGGCCGGCGGCCTGGGGCGACGACAGCCAGCGGCCGGTGACGGTCTGATGGCGGGCCTGTCCACCCGGCGGCAGGTGCGGCGCTTCCGGACGTTCGACGAGATCGCGGACGCCACCGAGCTGGAGGAGGTCACCTTCCTGGAGGTGTCGGGCCGCCGCCTGTTCGATCAGCAGGAGCCGCGCGACGAGGCCGACAACCGCACCACGTTCCTGGTGTGGCTGCGGCAGGGCGACGACGGCACCACCCTGGAGGTGCGCTGCCGTCTGGAGCTGGGCAGCGCCCAGGCGGACTTCGCCGTGGACGCGGTGGCCGCGTTCTCCGTCGGCGAGCCGTTCGAGCTGCCGGCCGACCTCCAGCAGCAGTTCGTCGACAAGGTCGGTGTGACGGTGCTCTACCCGTACCTGCGGGAGTCACTGCACAGCACCGCGGCCAAGCTGGGCGTGGACACGCCGATGCTCTCGCTGCGGAACCCGTGGCGCACGATCCAGTAGGCCATTGCCTCGGCACTGTGAATAATCACAGGCGGTGGCGTTAACTCATGCAAATTCCAAAGGTGAACTAGGTTACAAGCCTTTCAATCGAAGCCATCTGGTTTGCCCGCATGCTGAGATCCATGCGATAGTCGGAGCAGTCCAACGGCGGACGACAGTGACCCCGCCCTGGGCGCGAACTACGGCTGGCCCGACCTGGCGCAGCCGTCGCCCATCGCGCGGCACGCACCCCCTTGGCCGGCGCGATGACTTGCAGGGGCCCCCACGCACCGAACCACGGTGACCTCGGGGGCCCCACATGTTTTCCCGGGCGGATCAGTGACGCTCGCGGACCTTCAGTTCGAACCAGACGCTCTTGCCACGCGGCATCAGGTCGGCGCCCCAGCGGTCGGCCAGGTCGTCGACGATTCTGAGGCCGCGCCCGCGCTCGTTGACCGGGCTCGTGTCGGCCAGGATCATGCAGGGCAGCGCTCGCGAGGAGTCCCGTACCTCCACCCGCAGCCAGCCCGGCTTCCGCGCCAGCTGGAGGCCGATCGTCCGGCCCGCCGCGTGCCGCACCGCGTTGGCCACCAGCTCGCTGGTCAGCAGCTCGCCGACCTCCAGCTGCTGGTGGAGCTCCCAGGTCTGCAGCACCGAGAGCACCAGCCGACGGGCCAGCGGACCGGACTCGGGCCTGGACGGGAGCCGCACCTCGCCCGGCCCCGACTCGTCGCTCAGCCGGTCGAAGTACATATGCTCCAGCTCCTTGGAGCTGAGCCTCTCCAGGGCCGCCAGCGCCTCCTGGAAGCACATCCACGATGCCTCGGTGACCAAGCTGGACACCTGAAGTGATGACTGATCTGTTTCGCCCCAACCCGCCATGCGGTCCATCATTGCGGAACGCAAGCGGCCGCGTACGGACAATGAGCAAACGATCACCGCCGCGTCGGCATATGCCGGATGCAACCCGGGCCGGGCCCGCGTCAAGCCCAGGTTGCCGCGAACCCGCTCCTACCAGGCACTCCAGGGCAGGTTCCAACCGCTCAGACCGTTGTCCGGAGCCACCTGGCCGCGCGAGGAATTCTGCAGGTCACGATGTCGCCGACGAGCGAGCCGTCGTAGAACTCGCCCGCCGAGGTCGAACTCCCGCCGCCCTTGACGTCCTTGAGGCCCACGCAGCCGTGGCTGACGTTGTCCTCGCCGAAGGCGTCGCTCCAGTAGTTGCCGTGGACGTACGTACCCGAATCGGTCAGCCGCATCGAGTGCGGCGCCATCAGGTCGTACGGCGCACCGGTCATCCCGGGCAGGGTGCTGGACTGCATCCGCACCACGCCCTCCTTGGACATGACGACCATGGTGCCGTTCCAGGTGGGGTGCTCGGTCGAACCGGAGGTGATGTCCACGACGGAGCTCCGGCCGTCGTGGACCACCGTCATCCGGTGGGTCCTGGCGTCAACCGTCGAAACCTGGGATCGCCCGATCGTGAAGGGCTCGTCCCGGTCCACACCGCCGTACACGCCCGGGGCGATCTCCACGCTCTTCAGCCGGTAGTGGACGGTGACCCTGGTCCCCGGCTTCCAGTACGCCTCGGGGCGGAAGTCCAGCCGGCGGGCGCCGAACCAGTGGCCCTTCACCACGGTGCCGTCGCTGGTCTCGAAGGTGATGCCCTCGGCGACGGCCTCCTTGTTCTTGACGTCCTTGTCGAAGGCCACCGAGACGATCATCCCGACGCCGTAGGTGGCGTCGTTGTCGACGTTGTCGCGCGCCTTGGCCTCCCGCTCCGGCGTCAGCGTGGTGAAGGCGCTGTCCGCCGTGGCGACCACGCCGTCGGCGTCCGCCGCCATCGCGCTCACCTGGTAGCCGGTGCCGACCGCGAGGCCCGCGGCCGGGGTCCAGCTGCCGCCGTCGGCCGCGATGGAGCCGGGTATCTCCTGGCCGCCCCGGTCGCTCACCTTGACGGTGGTGAGCCTGCCGCCCGCCACCGAGACCTTCAGCGCGCCGTTCGGCGCCACGTCCACCGCGCCGTTCCTCGGCTGGATGTCCAGCACCGCCCGCGACACCTTCGGCGTCGCGCCCGCACCCGTCGGGGCGGCGGCCGAGGCGGTCGGCGCGGCCCCCGCGGCCGCGCCGGCCCCCAGCTCGGCCCTGGCCGCGCCGCCGTCCCCACTGCTACCGCTGCCCCCGCCGCCACAGGCGCTGGTCAGCACCATCACCCCGCCGAGCACCCCGGCGGCCACCACCGTGCGTATCGATCTCACTGTCGACTCCTCCCGTGAACCCGCGAACCCGCGGATCCTTGAACCGCGCTGGCCTCCGAACCACGCGGACCCCGACTGATAGATGCCCCGGCACCCGGGAAAGGTTTCGTCGTCCGGGCGGCGATCCGCCCGGAAACGGCGGCCGGCCCGGTCCCCGTAGCGGGGACCGGGCCGGTCGTCGTTCCAGGCCGTGGCTTTACCGGAGCCACCGCCGGGGCAGGGCCTACCAGTTGGCCCAGGTGAGGTTCCAGCCGCTGAGCCCGTTGTCGGGCGCGACCGTCTTCTCCTTGGAGTTCTTGATGGTGACCACGTCGCCGATCATCGAGTCGTTGAAGAACTTGCCCGCCACCGTGTTGTCACCACCGCCCTTGGTGTCCTGCATCGAGACGCAGCCGTGGCTGGCGTTGGTCTTGCCGAACGGGTTCGCCCAGTAGTTGCCGTGGACGAAGGTGCCGGAGGTGGTCAGCCGCATCGCGTGCGGCACGTCCTTGATGTCGTACTCGCCGCCGAGGCCGACGGTCTCCGAGCTCATCCGCGTGACCTTCTCCTTGGACATGACGACCATCGTGCCGTTCCACGACGGGTTCTTCTCGTCCCCGAGGGTCACCGGCACCGTGCTGCTCACGCCGTCCCGGACCACCGTCATCTGGTGGGTGGCGGAGTCCGCGGTGGAGACCTGCGAGCGGCCGATGGTGAACGGCTCGTCCTTGTCCACGTCACCGTAGACGCCCGGCGAGACCTCGACGTTCTTCAGCCGGTACTTGATGGTGACCTTGGTACCCGGCTTCCAGTACTCGGCCGGACGGAAGTCCACCCGGCGGGCGCCGAACCAGTGGCCCTTCACCTCGGTGCCGTCGCTGGTCGCGAAGGTGATGCCCTTGGCGACGGCCTCCTTGTTCTTGACGTCCTTGTTGAAGACCACCGAGACGATCATCCCGACGCCGTAGGTGGCGTTGTCGGTGATGTTGTCGTTGGTGGAGATCTTCTTGTCCGGCGTCAGCGTGGTGAACGAGGTGGTCGACGCGGCCACCAGGCCGTCGGCGTCCTTCGCCTGCGCGTTCACCTTGTACGCCATGCCGACGGCGAGCGCGGCGCTGGGCTTCCAGCCGGTGCCGTCCGCGGTGATCGCCCCCTCGACCGGCTTGCCCTCCTTGTCGGTCACCTCGACCGCGGTGAGCTTGCCGTTCGCCACCGCCACCTGAAGAGCGTTGGTCGGCGCCACGTCCTGGGCACCGTCCTTGGGCTCGACCGTCAGCACCGCGGCGGAGGTCTTCGGCTCGGCCGAGGTCTGCCCCGGCGCCGCCGTCCCACCCGCCGTCGCGGTGTCGTTGCTGCTCCCCTTGTCGCTGCCCTTGTCGTCCGAACAGGCCGCGGTGAGCAACAACACCCCACCCATCATCAGCGCCACCGCACCACGGCGCATTCGACGGCTGGTGATCCCTATCGCGGCATCGGCCGCCCTAACCGGCTTCACGGTCTCTCCCCTCCCGGTGTCCACTCCTGATGGACGCGCGACTACCCGGACGGGTTGCACCTGACCGGCGATCTTTCGCGCCGGTCTTCGGCGCGGCAAGCAGGATAGCCGGGCCATATGAGTGAATCCCGGGCGGAGGCCGGTGAATCACCGGGTTGCCTCTGAGTGAAGATCACCCCGGTGCCAGGGCGCTCCCGGCGAGCCACTGGTCCCAGGGCAGATTCCAGCCGTTGAGGCCGTTCTGCGGCGGGACGACCTCCCCGACGGAGGCCTTCACCTCGATCACGTCCCCGGGAATGGTGTGCTCGAACAGCCAGCCCGCCGGGGTCTCCCTGCTCCCCCCGCCCTTGGCGTCGGCCAGGCCGATGCAGCCGTGGCTGGTGTTGGCGGTGCCGAACACCCTCGGATCGGCCCAGTAGTTGCCGTGCACGAAGGTGCCGGAGGCGGTCAGCCGCATCGCGTGCGGCACGTCCTTGATGTCGTACTCGTCGCCCATCCCGACGCTCTGCGAGTTCATCCTGGTCACCTTGTACTTCTCCGACACCACCAGCGCGCCCCGGTAGGTGGAGTGGTCCGGGCTGCCGCCGGACACCTTCAGCGTCCGCACCACCGTGCCGCCCTGGCCCGCGCGGACGGTGAGGGTGTGCGCGTCCAGGTCCACCGTGCTCACCTGTGCCCGGCCGACGGTGAACACGATGTCCTTGGACTGGGTGCCGAACTCGCCCGGCGCGCCCTGGACGTCCTTCAGCCGCAGCGCCACCGAGACCTTCGTCCCGGCCTCCCAGTACCGCTGCGGACGGAAGTCCAGCCGCCGGTTGCCGAACCAGTGCGCGGCCACCGGCACCGCAGGCTCCGCCGTCACGGCCACCGCCCGCTCCACCGCCGCGCGGTCGGTGATCGGCCGGCTGAAGCTCAGCGAGACCGGCATGCCGACGCCGACCGTGCTGCCGTCCTCCGGGGTGAAGAAGGCCACGAAGGTGTGCGCCCGCGCCACCGTCGAGAACGCCGCGTGCCGGGCCGCCTGCCGGCCCCGCCCGTCCTCGGCCACCGCGTCCAGGGTGAAGGCGGTGGCCAGCGGCAGCGGCCCGTCCGGCAGCCAGGAGGCACCGTCCCCGGAGACCGTCCCGGGCAGCTCCGTGCCCTTGGCGTCGGCCAGCCGGACCGAGACCAGCCGCCCCTGCTCCGCCGTCACCCGGACCGGGCCCTCCGGCGGAACGTCCTGGGCGCCGTCGGCGGGCAGCACGGTGACCACCGCCCTGGAGACGGCCGCCGGCGGCGCATGGCCCGCGGCCACCGCGTCACCGCCGCCCGGTCCCCCGGCCGGGCCGCCCCCGCCGGTGCACCCGGTCAGCACCGCCAGGCAGCAGCCCAGCGCCGCCGCACGCCGTGCCCAAACCCGTACTCCCGGCCGCATTCCAGGGCCTCCCGCCACGTCCGTCCGATACCCCGCACAACGAGGACAATCCCGACAGGACACGCGGAGGCCGCGAAAACCCCACACCCGTGGCCGACGCCGAACGGCCATCCGCCGGTAGGCCACCGTTCAGCGGCTTCCGATCAGCAGGATCAGGGAACAAGGAAGTGAACGGGGTCCGGGACACCCCGCTCAGGGAGGGTACGGCCATGGCGTCAGGGCAGGAGCTGGAAGCCGCAGCACGGCCGCACGGCGGGCCCGCCGCCGAGCCACCGTGGCCGGGCAGCTGGCAACCGCTCGGCGCCCGCTTCCGCACCGACGCCCACGGCCGGCGGGGCACCAACTTCGCGCTCTGGGCGGCCGGCGCCGAGGCCGTCGAGCTCTGCCTCTTCGACGAGGACGGCCAGGAGAGCAGGCACCCGCTCACCGAGCAGAACTTCCAGACCTGGCACGGCTTCCTGCCCGGCGTCCGGCCCGGCACCCGCTACGGCTTCCGCGTCCACGGCCGGTGGGACCCGTGGACCGGCGCCCGGTGGAACCCGGCGAAACTGCTGCTCGACCCGTACGCCCGGGCCATCGACGGCTGTTACACCTCCCACGACTCCGTCTGCGGCGCCGTCCGCAACTGGCCCGAGGCCGACGTGGCGGACACCGTCCGGGACAACCGCGACTCGGCCCGGTACGTGCCCAGGTCCGTGGTCGTCCACGACGACGACGACTGGTACGACGACCACCGGCCCAAGACCCCGTGGGCCGAGACCGTGCTCTACGAACTGCACGTCCGCGGCTTCACCATGCGGCACCCCGGGGTGCCGCCCGAGCTGCGCGGCACCTACGCGGGCCTCGCCCACCCGGCCGCGATCGAGCACCTGACCGGCCTCGGCGTCACCGCCGTCGAGCTGCTGCCCGTCCACCAGCACGCCTCCGAGGACCACCTCCAGGCGCGCGGACTGGTCAACTACTGGGGCTACAACACCATCGGCTACTTCGCCCCGCACGCCGGCTACTCCGCCGCCGGCGGGCGCGGCGGCCAGGTCGGCGAGTTCAAGCGGATGGTGCGCGCGCTGCACGCCGCCGGGATCGAGGTGATCCTCGACGTGGTCTACAACCACACCGCCGAGGGCGCCGAACTCGGCCCCACCCTCTCGCTGCGCGGGATCGACAACTCCGGCTACTACCGCCTCCCGCCGCACCGCGCCCGCGGCTACGCCGACTACACCGGCTGCGGCAACACCCTGGACACCCGGCGGCCCCAGGTGGTCCGGCTGATCACCGACTCGCTGCGCTACTGGGTCACCGAGATGGGCGTGGACGGCTTCCGCTTCGACCTCGCCGCCGCACTCGCCCGGGGCGCCGACGGCGTGGACATGGACCACCCCTTCCTCGCCGCCGTCTCCCAGGACCCGGTCCTCAGCCGGGTCAAGCTGATCGCCGAACCCTGGGACGTCGGAGCGGGCGGCTACCAGGTCGGCAACTTCCCGCCGCTCTGGGCCGAGTGGAACGACAAGTACCGCGACACCGTCCGGGACTTCTGGCGCGGCGCCCGGCCGGACGTCCGCGAACTCGGCTACCGGCTCTCCGGCTCCTCCGACCTCTACCAGCGCGGCGGGCGGCGCCCGTACGCCTCGGTCAACTACATCACCGCCCACGACGGCTTCACCCTGCGCGACCTGGTCTCCTACGACCGCAAGCACAACGAGGCCAACGGCGAGGCCAACCGGGACGGCACCGACGACAACCGCTCCTGGAACCACGGCGCCGAGGGCGAGAGCACCGACCCCGCCGTCACCGCCCTGCGGCAGCGCCAGCTGCGCAATCTGATGGCCACCCTGCTGCTCTCCACCGGTGTCCCGATGATCACCGCCGGGGACGAGTTCGGCCGCACCCAGGGCGGCAACAACAACGCCTACTGCCAGGACAACGAGGTGAGCTGGCTGGACTGGTCGCTGCTGGACGACCCGGCCCCGCGCGAGCTGCGCGAGCTCACCGCCCGGCTCGTCCGGCTGCGCCGGGCCCACCCGGTGCTGCGCCGGCGGGCGTTCTTCTCCGGCCGGGCCCCCGCCCCCGGCGGCCGGCCCGACCTGGCCTGGTTCACTCCGCTGGGCAAGGAGATGACGGAGGCCGACTGGTTCGCCCCGACGGCCTGCCTCGGCATGCTGCTCTCCGGCGCCGCGACGGCCGAACGCGACCCGTCCGGCCGCCCGTTGCAGGACGACAGCTTCCTGCTGCTGCTCAACGCCGGCCCGGAGCCGCTGCCCTTCACCCTGCCCGGCGAGCCCTGGACCGCGCCGCAGACGGCGTACGAGACGGTGCTCGACACCACCGCGGACGCGCCCGCACCCACGTGCCGCCCGCAGGACACCGTGCTGCTGGGCGGGCACTCGCTCCAGCTGCTGCGCACGCCCGCGGCCGGCGACTGATCAGACCTTGTCGGCGACGATCATCAGGTAGTGGAAACTCCCCTCCTTGCAGGTAGTGCCCGTCGATCCGGCTGACCGCCCTGGGCCGCAGACCCATCACGTCGTCGGAACAGCCGGTGACGCAGACGTAGCGGCCGCCGGGCCCCGGGGCAGCATCCGCAGCAGCCGGCGCGAGCCGATCTCCTGCATCTGCGGTACGGACCTGGTCGTGGTGGCGAGATTCTTCGCCGCCTCGGCACTGAGGCTCTGCTGGGTCCGGGCCCGGGGGCCCGCCGCTCCTGGAGCCCGCTCGGTCGTGACCGTCATCGGCCTTCCTTCGTCAGCATAGTGACTTTCCGTCAGAAGTTGTCATCGGGTGGCTGCGGAGTGCACACGAGAGGCGCACGAAGCATGGCGATATGCACCATTCGCCACACGCGCCCCTCAAGGCAGCACGCGCCCCGCCCGTCCGGGTGATTCCGTCCGCCGAGACCGCGCGGGGCCGGTCGGGGCCGGTCGGGGCCCGTCCGGGCCGGGCGGAACCGGGCGGAGCCGGGCAGGCACGCACCCGGATCCGTACGGGTCCGCACAGGTGGCCGGTTCTCGTCGATAGGTCCGAAACCCGGATGAGAAATGACCGGATATCTGCTTACCCTCACCGCGATGGCCGAGAACCTAAACACCCTGCTGCCCGAAGCACCACCACCGCCGGGCCAGCGGCAGGAGGGCCCACCTGGCCTCCAGCCCCAGCAGATCGCACCGACCACACCGACCACACCGACCACCGAGACCGCCGCGCCCGCCGCGCCCGCTCACCGGTCGACGACCCGCTCCCTGCTACGCCTCTGGCCCTACGCCCGGGCGGTCCGCTGGCGGCTGGCCGCCTCGATCACCGCCGCCCTGCTCGCCATGTTCAGCTTGCTTGGCGTCCCGCTGGTGCTCGGCCGGATCGTGGACGGCCCGATCGCCGACCACGACCTCGACGCGCTCTGGCCGCTGGTCGGCCTGCTGCTCGCGCTCGGCCTGGCCGAGGCCGCGCTGTTCTACACCCGCCGGGTGCTCCTGGCCCGCCCGCTGGCCGAGCTGGAGACGGCGATGCGCGGCGACCTCTTCGCCAGGCTCCAGCGGCTGCCGATCTCCTTCCACGACCGTTGGGGCTCCGGTCAGTTGCTCTCCCGGGCCACCTCCGACATGTACACCATGCGGCTGTTCCTGACCTTTCCGCTGGTCTTCCTCATCGTCAACTCGGTGATGTTCCTGGCCGGCACCGCGCTGATGTTCGCCCAGGACTGGCGGCTCGCGCTGATCGTGCTGCTGCCCGCGCTGCCGCTGATCGTGCTGACCCGGCGCTTCGAAGCCGGCTACTCCGGCGCCGCCCGCCTCGCCCAGGACCAGAGCGGCGACCTCGCCACCGTCGTCGAGGAGTCCATCCTCGGCATCCGCATCCTCAAGGCCTTCGGCCGCCACCGCTCGATGACCGAGCGCTTCCACGCGCAGGCCCACGACCTGCGCCGCACCGAGCTGAAGAAGGCCGGTCTGCTGGCCACCCTCTGGGCGGTCGTCGTCGGCCTGCCCGAGCTGGCCCTCGGCTGCGCGCTCGCCGCCGGCGCCTACCTGGTCGCCCACGACGAGCTGAGCGCCGGCGCCCTGGTCGCCTTCCTCTCCACCGCGCTCGCGCAGCGCTGGCCGGTCGAGTCGCTCGGCTGGCTGCTCGCCAGCGCCAACGAGGCCGCCACCGCCACCGACCGCTTCTTCGAGGTGCTGGACGAGCCCGAACCGGCCGACCGGCCCGACCGGCCCGAGCAGGCCGACGCCCCCGGCCGGGAGCCGGGCACCACCGGCGACGGCATCCGGCTCAGCGGCGTCCGCTTCCGCTACCCGGACGCCCCGCCCGACACCCCCGACCTGCTCCAGGGCATCGACCTGCACATCCGCAGCGGCGAGACGATGGCCCTGGTCGGCGCCACCGGCAGCGGCAAGACCACGCTCACCGCGCTGCTCCCCCGTCTGTACGAGGCCACCGCCGGCACCATCACCCTGGACGGCCGCGACATCCGCGAACTGTCCCGGGAGCGGCTGCGCGAACTGGTCTCGGTGGCCTTCGAGGAGCCCACCCTGTTCTCCGCCACCGTCCGGGAGAACGTCCTGATGGGCGCGCCCGGCGCCGACGACGGCCGGCTGGCCGCCGCACTGGCCACCGCCCAGGCCGGCTTCGTCGACAAACTGCCCGACGGAGTGGCGACGGAGGTCGGCGAACAGGGCCTCAGCCTCTCCGGCGGCCAGCGCCAGCGGCTCGCGCTCGCCCGCGCGGTGGTCGGCGACCCGGCCTTCCTGGTGCTGGACGACCCGCTCTCCGCGCTGGACGTGCACACCGAGGCACTGGTCGAACGGGCACTGCGCCAGGTGCTCGGCTCCACCACCGCCCTGGTGGTGGCCCACCGGCCGAGCACCGTCCTGCTCGCCGACCGGGTCGCCGTCCTCGCGGACGGCCGGATCGAGGCCGTCGGCACCCACCACGAGCTGCTGCGCTCCTCGGCGCGCTACCGCGAACTGATGTCGGGCGAGGCCGCCCTCGTACCGAAGGGGAGTCCCGCCCGATGACCACCACGATCGAGCCCACCGAACGGGCCCAGAAGAGCCGGCCGGCCGAGGACGAGCTGCCGCCCCCGGTCGACGAGGAGGACATCCCCGTCCCGCCGGGCGCGCCCCGGGCGCTGCTGCGCTCACTGCTCGGCCCGCACCGGGCCCGGGTCACCATCGCGATGGTGGTGATCCTGGTCCAGCAGGCCGCTCTGCAGTCCGGCCCGCTGCTGGTCGCCATCGCGATGGACCGGGGCGTCCCGGCCCTGCGCGAGCACGACGCCGGCCCGCTGGTCGCGGTGGTCACCGCCTATCTCTCCTGCGCCGTGCTGAGCACCGTGCTGCAGTGGGCGTTCATCAGGATCAGCGCCCGGGTCAACCAGGACATCCTGCTGGACCTGCGCGGCCGGATCTTCCGCCACGCCCAGCGGCTCAGCCTCGACTTCCACGAGCGCTACACCTCGGGCCGGATCATCTCCCGCGCCACCAGCGACGTGGACGCCCTGCGCGAGCTGCTCTCCGAGGGCCTCCAGGAACTGCTGACGGTCTCCCTCTCGGTCTTCTACATCTCGGTGCTGCTGCTGGTGATGGACTGGCAGCTCGGCCTGGTCTCGCTGCTCTCGTTCCTGCCGCTCTGTCTGATCGCCCGCTCGTTCCGGGTCCGCTCGCGCCGGGTCTACCGCCGCTCGCGCACCTCGGCCGCCTCGGTGATCGTGCGCTTCACCGAGACCATGAACGGCATCCGCCCGGTGCAGGCGTTCCGCCGCGAGCGGGCCAACGACGCCGCCTTCGCCGAGGTGAACCGGCAGTCGGCCACCGCCACCGCGGACGGCCTGCTGGAGATCGCCCGCTACGTCGGCCTCTCCCGCACCGTCGCCAACGTCTGGACCGCCGGCGTGGTCCTGCTCGGCGCCTTCCTGGTCACCGACGGCGCGGTGGAGCTGGGCGTGCTCACCGGCTTCGTCCTCTACCTGCACCGGCTCTACGAACCGATCGACCAGCTGGCGATGTTCCTGAACAACTACCAGTCGGCCGCCGCCGCCCTGGAGAAGATCTCCGGCCTGCTCGCCCACGAGCCGACCGTCGCCGAGCCGGCCCAGCCCGTCGAGCTGCCCGCCCTGACGGGCGCGCGAGGCACCCCGCGCCGAGCCGAAGGGCGCGCCGGCGCCGAAAGCGACGAGCGACAAGCGACCGACGGAGGAGGGAGTGCCGGAGCGAGGAACGTCGGCGCCGGATCCGAGCGCCCGGAGGCGAGCACGCGAGGCACCCCGCGCCGAGCCGAAGGGCGCGCCGGCGCCGAAAGCGACGAGCGACAAGCGACCGACGGAGGAGGGAGTGCCGGAGCGAGGAACGTC
>NZ_JBIVMI010000014.1:0-113018 GCF_044753005.1 Kitasatospora sp. NPDC088548 | reverse complement strand
GAACGTCGGCGCCGGATCCGAGCGCCCGGAGGCGAGCGCGCGAGGCAGGGAAGTGCGCTTTGAGAAGACCCAGTTCGCCTACCGGACCGGCAAGGAGGTGCTGCCGCCGTTCAACCTGGTGCTGCCCGCCGGGCAGACGGTGGCCGTGGTCGGCGCGACCGGTGCGGGCAAGTCGACGCTGGCCAAGCTGCTGGCCCGGTTCTACGACCCGACCGACGGCCGGATCACCCTGGACGGCGTGGACCTGCGTGACCTCGCCACCGCGGAGCTGCGGCGCGGCGTGGTGATGCTGACCCAGGAGTCCTTCCTCTTCTCCGGCACCGTCGCCGAGAACATCGCGATCGGCCGCCCCGGCGCCACCCGCGAGGAGGTCGAGCAGGCCGCCCGGGACATCGGCGCCCACGAGTTCATCGCCGCGCTGCCGGACGGCTTCGACACCGATGTGCGCAAGCGCGGCGGGCGGATCTCGGCCGGGCAGCGCCAGCTGGTCGCCTTCGCCCGAGCTCTGCTGGCCGACCCTGCCGTGCTGATCCTGGACGAGGCCACCAGTTCCCTGGACGTCCCGGGCGAGCAGGCCGTCCAGCGGGCGATGCGCACCGTGCTGGCCGGGCGGACGGCCGTGATCATCGCCCACCGGCTCTCCACCGTGGAGATCGCCGACCGGGTGCTGGTGATGGACGAGGGCCGGATCGTGGAGGACGGCACCCCGCAGGAACTGATCGACGGCTCCGGCCGCTTCGCCGAACTGCACCAGGCCTGGCGGAACAGCCTGGTCTAGGAGGGTGGGGAGACCGTGTCGGTCTCCCCACCCCACCGTCAGGGCATCATCAGCGCAGCAGCCCCGCGTCCATCCCCGCGGACTCGGCCGGCAGCGTGACCAGGCCCAGCTCGGCCGGCGAGGCCAGGCCCGGATGGGCCGGCAGCACCCGGACGGTGTACCCGAACGGGCCGGTCCGGCAGAGCTCCAGCGAGCCCTCGTACCGGGTGCGGCCGTCCAGGTCCGGGCCGCCCACCGGCTTGAGCGCGAGCAGGCAGGCGTCCGAGATGCCGTCCGACTCGTCCACCCGCCCGGACACCACCTGCACCTCGACGTCGTCCGGCTCCAGCGTGCCCAGCGCGACCTGCACCCGCAGCGCCAGCGCACTGCCCAGTTCCTGCGCCTCGTCCCGGTTCTCCGCCTCGACGTGCTCGACCCGGACGGCCGGCCAGGCCTCGCGGATCCGGGCCTTCCAGCCGGCCAGCACGCGCGCCCCGGCGTACGGGCCCTCACCCGGACGGGCCGCCGCCAGCTCCCGCTGGGCCAGCGCCGCCGGGGCGTACAGCCGCTCGACGTACTCACGGACCATCCGCCCGGCCAGCACCTTGGGACCGAGGGTGACCAGGGTGTGCCGGACCATGGCGATCCAGCGGTGCGGCAGCCCGTCCGCACCGCGGTCGTAGAACCGGGCGGCCACCTGGTTCTCGATCAGGTCGTACAGCGCGGCGGCCTCGATGTCGTCCCGCCGCTCGGCCTCGACGCTCTCCGGGTCGAGCACCCCTCCGGTGCCGTCGGCGGTGGGGATCGCCCAGCCGTTCTGGCCGTCGTACCACTCGTCCCACCAGCCGTCCAGGACGGAGAGGTTGAGGCAGCCGTTGAGCGCGGCCTTCATCCCGGAGGTGCCGCAGGCCTCCAGCGGGCGCAGCGGGTTGTTCAGCCAGACGTCGCACCCCGGGTAGAGGTGCTGGGCCATCGCCATGTCGTAGTCGGGCAGGAAGACGATCCGGTGCCGGACGACCGGATCGTCGGCGAAGGCGACCATCTGCTGGATCAGCCGCTTGCCGCCGTCGTCGGCCGGGTGGGCCTTGCCCGCGACCACGATCTGCACCGGCCGGGTGGGGTGCAGCAGCAGGGCGCGCAGCCGCTCCTGGTCGCGCAGCATCAGGGTGAGCCGCTTGTAGGAGGGCACCCGGCGGGCGAAGCCGATGGTGAGGACGTCCGGGTCGAGCACCGAGGAGACCCAGCCGAGCTCGGCCTCGCCCGCGCCGCGCTGGCGCCAGGAGGTGCGCAGCCGCTGGCGGGCCTCGTCGACCAGCTGGGCGCGCAGGTTGCGGCGCAGCTCCCAGACCTCGGTGTTGCCGATCCGCTCCAGGCCGGTCCAGCGCTTGGCGTCGCCGGTGGTCATGGCGGCCTCGGCGCGGTCGGCGCCGAGTTCGGCGGCGCCGAGCCGGACGACGGCCGGGTCGATCCAGGTGGCGGCGTGGACGCCGTTGGTGACGGAGGTGATCGGGACCTCGGTGACGTCGAAGCCGGGCCAGAGGCCGTTGAACATGGACCGGCTGACCTCGCCGTGCAGGGTGGAGACGCCGTTGGCGCGCTGGGCGAGCCGCAGGCCCATGGCCGCCATGTTGAACAGTTTCGGGTCCCCGCCGCGCCAGGTCTCGGCGCCGAGTGCGAGCACCTGCTCGGCCTGGACGCCGGGCAGGGCGGCGTCGCCGCCGAAGTGGCGGGCGACCAGCTCGCGGTCGAAGCGGTCGATGCCGGCCGGGACGGGGGTGTGGGTGGTGAACAGGGTGCCGGCCCGGACGGCCTCCAGGGCGGCGGCGAAGTCGAGCCCGGGGCCGGCCGCGTCGTCGGCGATCAGTTCGCGGATCCGCTCGACGCCGAGGAAGCCGGCGTGGCCCTCGTTGGTGTGGAAGACCTCGGGCGCGGGGTGGCCGGTGAGCCGGCAGTAGCCGCGGACGGCGCGGACGCCGCCGATGCCGAGCAGCATCTCCTGGAGCAGCCGGTGCTCGCTGCCGCCGCCGTAGAGGCGGTCGGTGACGTCGCGTTCCGCCGGCGAGTTGGCCTCGATGTCGGAGTCGAGCAGCAGCAGCGGGACGCGCCCGACCTGGGCCTTCCAGACGTGCGCGGCCAGGGTGCGGCCGCCGGGCAGGGCGAGGTCGATCCGGCAGGGGGTGCCGTCACTCTCCCGGAGCAGGCTGACCGCGAGTTCGTCCGGGTCGAGCAGGGGGTAGCGCTCCTGCTGCCAGCCGTCCCGGTTGAGGGACTGGCGGAAGTAGCCGTGCCGGTAGAACAGGCCCACGCCGATGATCGGCACACCCAGGTCGCTGGCGGCCTTGAGGTGGTCGCCGGCCAGGATGCCGAGACCGCCGGAGTACTGGGGCAGCGCGGCGGCGATGCCGTACTCGGGCGAGAAGTAGGCGATGGCGGCGGGCAGCGGGGTGCGGACGGCCTGCTGGTCGTCCCCGGGCGGGGAGCTCTGGTACCAGCGCGGGCCGGTCAGGTAGTCGCGCAGGTCCTCGGTGAGGTCGCCGAGCCTGCGCAGGAAGCGCCGGTCGGTGGCGAGTGCGGCGAGCCGGGCGGCCGGGACCTCCCCGAGCAGGCGCACCGGGTCCTCACCGGACGCGGCCCAGACCTCCGGGTCCACGGACCGGAAGAGGTCCCTGGTCTCGGGGTGCCAGGACCAGCGCAGGTTGAGGGCCAGCTCGTGCAACGGCTGGAGTTGTTCGGGCAGGACGGTGCGGACGGTGAATCTGCGGATTGCCTTCACGGCGTGAAGCGTAGCCCCGGCAATCGTCATGAGGGTGCGTCAAGTGGGCTATTGGGACTCCGTTCGGCCTATTGATGAGATCGCATTCGGCGCATTGGACTGCACAGGGGGCGCGCGAGGCGCACTTTCCGAGGGAACGCGCTACCAATGCGTGAACGCTGCGGAACAGATCCATTTCCACCGGAGGATCCGCCCCGGACGACGCCCGAAACTACTGTCGTACCGCTGCGAAAACCCTGCCCCCGGTGCGACGATGAACGAAGGTCGTTGATGCTGCGGGGAGTACGGCGAAGGGTGGCGCCCTTCTCGAAGCAGCACGTCCGAATCCTTTTCGCGTTGATCGATCCTCATCCTCCTTAGCCCATTCGGCGCTCGCCGCGCACCGACGCGTGTCCTCCGACTCGGCCTGCTCGTTCACGGGTGGGTCGGGAACCCCCCGGGGTGTCCCCGCAGAGGCGTGCGCCGGGACGCACACGGGTTCCGGGACCTCCCGCCACAGCCTCGGCGGGAGACGGGCAGGTTGCCGGGGACGACGGCGCGGGCAGGCTTCCGGTCGCACGTCCTCCCCACCCAGCAGTCCTCCCGGTACTCCCCTGGCCCGCGCGGCCCGCGGGAGCTGCCGCCGATCTCGGGCAGGAGTTTGGCATGCACGGCGACACGCGGGACCAGTCCACACCGGTGGCCGACACACTCGACGCAGCGGTCGCGGAATCCGCCGGACGGATGGATTCTGACAGTCGGGCAGACACGGCGATGCCGGGGCCCCGAGGGGCCGGGGCCGTCCCTCCGGAACGGGCCGAACCGGCCCGGCACCCGGGGGCCGAGGAGCACCGGGCCGCGGCACCGCGCAGGCGCACCACCACGAAGCGCCGCACCGCCGCCGCCACCGGCACACCCGCCGGGCCGACCGGCGCACCCACCGGCACACCCGCGGCCGGGTCCGCCACCGCGCGGGCCGGTACGCCCGCGAAGGCCGCCCCCCGCAATGCCCCCGTCCGCAAGCCCTCCGCCCGCAAGACGACAGAGAGCGACACCGTGATCGGCCGCATCCCCGTCCTGGACGTCAGCCCCCTCGTCGACGCCGGCCGCCGCCCGGCCAAGGCCGTCACCGGCGAGTCCTTCCTCGTCAGCGCCACCGTCTTCCGCGAGGGCCACGACGCGGTGAACGCCAATGTGGTCCTGCGCGACCCGCGCGGCCGCAGCGGCCCCTGGACGCCGATGCGCGAGCTCGCCGAGGGCAGCGACCGCTGGGGCGCGTACGTCACCCCGACCGCACCCGGCCGCTGGTCCTACCTGGTGGAGGCGTGGAGCGACCCGATCGCCACCTGGCGCCGGACCGCCGCCGTCAAGCTGCCCGCCGGGATCGACACCGCGCTGGTCCTGGAGGACGGCGCCCGGCTGCTGGAGCGGGCCGCCGCCAACGTGCCGAAGAAGGAGGGCCGGGCACACGTGCTGTCCGCCGCCGACGCGCTGCGCGACACCGGTCTGCCGCCGCTCTCCCGGCTGGCCGCCGCGCTCGCCCCGGACGTGCTGGACCTGCTGGCCCGGTACCCGCTGCGCGAACTGGTGAGCGCCTCCCGCCCGCTGCCGCTCCAGGTGGACCGGGAGCGCGCGCTCTACGGCTCCTGGTACGAGTTCTTCCCCCGTTCGGAGGGCGCGGTGGTGGACCCGAACGGCGTCGAGCCGCCGGTCTCCGGCACCCTGCGGACCGCCGCCGAACGGCTGCCGGCCGTCGCCGCGATGGGCTTCGACGTGGTCTACCTGCCGCCCGTCCACCCGATCGGCCGAGCCTTCCGCAAGGGCCCGGACAACACCCTGACGGCCGGTCCGCACGACGTCGGCTCACCCTGGGCGATCGGCTCGCCGGAGGGCGGCCACGACGCCGTCCACCCGGACCTCGGGACCATCGAGGACTTCGACCACTTCGTCGCCGAGGCCGAGGCGCTGCACCTGGAGGTCGCGCTGGACTTCGCGCTCCAGTGCTCCCCCGACCACCCGTGGGTGAACAAGCACCCGGAATGGTTCAGCCACCGGGCCGACGGCACCATCGCCTACGCCGAGAACCCGCCGAAGAAGTACCAGGACATCTTCCCGGTCAACTTCGATCAGGACATGGATGGAATCGTCAAGGAAACCATCCGCATCCTCCACTTCTGGATGGCCCACGGGGTACGGATCTTCCGGGTCGACAACCCGCACACCAAACCGGTGGTGTTCTGGGAGAGGGTGCTCGGCGACATCGCCCGCACCGACCCCGATGTGCTGTTCCTGGCGGAGGCGTTCACCCGGCCCGCCATGATGCACACCCTGGGGAAGATCGGTTTCCACCAGTCGTACACGTACTTCACCTGGCGCAACACCAAACAGGAACTCACCGAGTACCTCACCGAACTCTCCGGTGACGCCGCCGCCTACATGCGGCCCAACTTCTTCCCCAACACCCCGGACATCCTGCACGAGTACCTCCGGACCGGTGGCCGGGCGGCGTTCGCGATCCGCGCCGTCCTGGCCGCCACCCTCTCCCCCAGCTACGGCGTCTACGCCGGCTACGAGCTGTACGAGAACGAGCCGGCCCACCCCGGCTCCGAGGAGTACCTGCACTCGGAGAAGTACGAGCTGCGCCCGCGCGACTGGACCCGGACGGACACCCTCGCCCCGCTGCTCACCGTGCTGAACCGGCTGCGCCGCCGGCACCCCGCCCTCCAGCAGCTGCGCGGCCTGCACTTCCACCCCACCGACAACGACCAGGTGCTCGCCTTCTCCAAGACCGCGACCACGCCCGAGGGCCTCACCGACCACGTCATCACCGTGGTCAACCTGGACCCGCACCACGCCCAGGAGGCCACCGTCACGATCGCCCTCCCGGGCCGTGAGGCGGACGTGCCGTTCACGGTGCACGACGAGCTCACCGGCGCCGCCTACACCTGGGGCCGGCACAACTACGTCCGGCTCGATCCCTCTGCCGAGCCGGCTCACCTCCTCACGGTTCGGAGGAACCCAGCGTGACAGTGAACGAGCCCGTCCCCGACACCTTCCCCGAGACCTCGAAGAAGAACCTGGACCCGGAGTGGTTCAAGCGGGCGGTCTTCTACGAGGTGCTGGTGCGGTCCTTCCAGGACAGCAACGGCGACGGGATCGGGGACCTCAAGGGGCTCACGTCCAAGCTCGACTACCTGCAGTGGCTCGGGGTCGACTGCCTCTGGCTGCCCCCGTTCTTCGCCTCGCCACTGCGCGACGGCGGGTACGACGTGGCCGACTACAAGTCGGTCCTGCCGGAGTTCGGCGACCTCGCCGACTTCATGGAGTTCGTCGACGCCGCGCACGCCCGCGGCATGCGCGTGGTCATCGACTTCGTCATGAACCACACCAGCGACCAGCACCCGTGGTTCCAGGCCTCCCGGGAGGACCCGGACGGCCCGTACGGCGACTTCTACATGTGGGCCGACGACGACAAGCAGTACCCGGACGCCCGGATCATCTTCGTCGACACCGAGAGCTCCAACTGGACCTACGACCCGGTGCGCAAGCAGTACTTCTGGCACCGGTTCTTCTCCCACCAGCCGGACCTCAACTACGACAACCCGCGGGTCCAGGACGAGATGATCGCCGGGCTGCGGTTCTGGCTCGACCTCGGCATCGACGGCTTCCGGCTGGACGCGGTGCCGTACCTGTTCGCCCGCGAGGGCACCAACTGCGAGAACCTGCCGGAGACGCACGAGTTCCTCCAGCGGGTCCGCAAGGAGATCGACGCCAACTACCCCGACACCGTGCTCCTCGCCGAGGCCAACCAGTGGCCGGAGGACGTCGTCGACTACTTCGGCGACTTCGGCTCCGGCGGCGACGAGTGCCACATGGCCTTCCACTTCCCCGTCATGCCGCGGATCTTCATGGCGGTCCGCCGGGAGTCGCGCTACCCGGTCTCGGAGATCCTCGCCAAGACCCCGCGCATCCCGCACGGCTGCCAGTGGGGCATCTTCCTGCGCAACCACGACGAGCTGACCCTGGAGATGGTCACCGACGAGGAGCGCGACTACATGTACGCGGAGTACGCCAAGGACCCCCGGATGCGGGCCAACGTGGGCATCCGCCGCAGGCTCGCCCCGCTGCTGGAGAACGACCGCAACCAGATCGAGCTGTTCACCGCCCTGCTGCTCTCCCTGCCGGGCTCGCCGGTGCTCTACTACGGCGACGAGATCGGCATGGGCGACAACATCTGGCTGGGCGACCGGGACGGCGTCCGCACGCCGATGCAGTGGACGCCGGACCGCAACGCGGGTTTCTCCTCCGCCGACCCGGGCAGGCTCAGTCTGCCGCCCATCATGGACCCGGTGTACGGCTACCAGGTGACCAACGTCGAGGCGCAGCAGAGCAGTTCGAGTTCGCTGCTGCACTGGACGCGTCGCATGATCGAGATCCGCAAGCTCAACCCGGCGTTCGGCCTCGGCACGTACACCGAACTGCCCTCCAGCAACCCCGCCGTGCTGGCCTTCGTGCGCGAGCACGAGGGCGACCTGGTCATGTGCGTGAACAACTTCTCCCGGTTCGCGCAACCGACCGAACTGGACCTGCGGCAGTACGGAGGACGGTACCCGGTCGAGCTGATCGGCGGGGTGCGCTTCCCCTCGATCGGCGAGTGGCCGTACCTGCTGACCCTCGCCGGGCACGGCTTCTACTGGTTCCAGCTCCGGCAGCCCCCGCGCCTGAGCGGGACCAGGCGGTCGAAGTAACGATCCGCCAGAGCCGCCCCGGCACCTCCGCTGCACCCCCTCAGCACATTCCGCACCACCGACCGCACCAAACCTCCCGGGGGCGCGGGAGTTTGACCCCGCGCCCCCGGAGGTCTTCGGACCACCGCGTACGGAGAACAGCCCAACGGCCACCCACACGAAGGCGTGACACCTGAGCCCCGCTCGCGTGCCGTCGCCGCCGCGCCGCCGAATTCCGGAAGACTGACGGACCCGGCCAGACCCGTCGGGCAGTCCGCCCGCTTCCGGGGAAAGGGAGTCATGTCCGAAACCTCCCGTTCTCAAGCCCACGTTCACCGCGACACCCCCGCCGGTTCCGCCGCGCCGGTGGGCGCGCGCGGCACCGGGGCCCGGAGAACCGCCCTGGGGGTCAGCGAACTCGTCCAGGCAGCCCTGCCGCTGATCGCCGAATGGCTCCCGACCCAGCGCTGGTACGCCGGCAAGGGCCGGCCCATCACCGGCCTCACCCCGGCGGTCGGCACCCCGCTCCAGGTCGGCGACCCCGCCCTGCTGCACCTGCTGCTGCGGGTCGAGCACGCCACCACCGCCGGCGCGCCCCACGGGGACATCTACCAACTGCTGCTCGGCATCCGCTCGGAAGGCCCCTCGGACATCGAACCGACCGCCGTACTCGGCCGCCTCAGCCAGGGCCCGTACGACGGCGCGACGCTCTACGACGCCGTGCACGACCCCGAGCTGACCGGGCGGCTGCTGGAGCATCTCGCCACCGGCGACCGGTTCGGCTCCCTCTCGTTCCGCCGCACCCCGGGCTCCGGACTGCCCGCCAACCTCCCCGGCCGCGCCTCCACCGCCGAGCAGTCCAACAGCTCGGTCATCTACGGCACCTCCTACATCCTCAAGCTGTTCCGCCGGATCCACCCCGGCACCAACCCCGACCTGGAGCTCTCGCTCGCGCTCTCCCGGGCCGGCTCCACCCGCATCCCCCGGGTCGCCGCCTGGTTCGAGAGCCGGCTGGAACGCGCCGAACCCGCCACCCTCGGACTGCTCCAGCGCTATCTGCCGGAGGCCGAGGACGGCTGGGAGCTGGCGCTGGACCAGGTCGGCCGGCTCAAGGGCGACCGCTCCCCCGGCAACTTCGCGATCGAGGCGCACCGGCTCGGCCGGGCCACCGCCGAGGTGCACCGGGTGCTGGCCCGCTCGATGCCGGTCGCCCGGCTGGACCGTGCCCAGACCCGGCAGCTGGCCACCGCGATGGCCGACCGGCTGGACAGCGCGGTCGCCGCCGTCCCCGGCCTGCTGCGTTACCGGGCCGCATTGCGCACCGCCTTCCAGCAGCTCGCCGACGCCCACCCGGACGGCCTGCCGGTCCAGCGCATCCACGGCGACCTGCACCTCGGCCAGGCCATGCGCACCCCGCACGGCTGGGTGCTGCTGGACTTCGAGGGCGAGCCGGCCAAGTCCGTCGCCGAGCGCCGCGAGCCGCAGACGGCGCTGCGCGACGTCGCCGCGATGCTGCGCTCCTTCGACTACGCCGCCGCCCACCTGCTGGCCGGCGGGCCGGCCGACCCGGAGCTGGCCCACCTCGCCGCCGCCTGGGCCCAGCGCAACCGCACCGCCTTCTGCGCCGGCTACACCGCCGGCGGCGGCACCGACCCGGCCGCCTCGCCGGAGCTGATGCGCGCCCTGGAGATCGACAAGGCGGTGTACGAGGTGGTCTACGAGGCCCGGCACCGGCCCGGCTGGCTGCCGATCCCGCTGGCCGCGATCAACCGCCTCGCGCTGACCGTCTGAGCACCCCCCGCTTCCGCGCCTTCCGTACCCACGCCTGCCCGCCCGCCCCGGAGAAAGCCCACCCCGCCGCCGACGATCCCGCGGCCATCCGATTCCGCAGGAGGACCCCGCCGTGACGCCGCTCGACCCGCCCGGCCGCACCACCCGCCCCGTGCCAGCCACCTTCCTGGCGGACGCGGACTCCCCCCAGCGCGAACCCGTGACGGCCCGGTCGGCCGAACCGCGGCCGTCGGCGGCCGCCAGCACGCCGGCTGCCGACGCCGTGCCCACCAACGCTGCGCCCTCCTGTGCCGTGCGCTCCAACGCCGTACCCACCGGCGCCACGCCCTCCGGTGCCGCTCCCGTCGCCCCGGCCACCGCGACCGCCGCCGTGCCCACCGGCACCCTGCGGCTGCCCGAGGCGCCGCTGCCGCCGGCCGAGGTGGACCGGCTGCTCCGCGGCGAGCACCACGACCCGCACGCCCTGCTCGGCGCCCACCCGGTGCACGGCGGCACCGCCATCCGGGTCCTGCGCCCGTTCGCCGAGCGCGTGGTGGTGGAGACCGCCCACGGCCCCGCCGAGCTCACCCACCAGCAGAACGGGCTCTTCACCGGCCTGCTGGCCGGCACCGAACTGCCGGACTACCGGCTGCTGGTGACCTACCCCGGCGGTGAGCCGCTGGTCCAGCCCGACGGCTACCGCACCCCGCCCACCCTCGGCGAGCTGGACCTCCACCTCATCTCCGAGGGCCGGCACGAGCAGCTCTGGCAGGCCCTCGGCTCGCATGTGCGCACCGTCGACGGGGTGGACGGCACCGCGTTCGCGGTCTGGGCGCCGAACGCCGTCGGCGTCCGGCTGATCGGCGACTTCAACCACTGGGACGGCACCGGGCACCCGATGCGCTCGCTCGGCTCGTCCGGCATCTGGGAGCTGTTCGTGCCCGGCCTCGCCGAGGGCACCCAGTACAAGTACGAGATCCACACCCGGCAGGGCTGGGTGCTCGACAAGGCCGACCCGCTGGCCCGTGCCGCCCAGTGCCCGCCCGGCACCGCCTCCGTCGTCACCTCCTCCGCGTACCGCTGGCAGGACGGCGACTGGATGGCCCACCGGGCCCGCACCGCCCACCACCGGGCCCCGATGTCCGTGTACGAGCTGCACCTGCCGTCCTGGCGGCCCGACCTCACCGGCTACCGGGAGATCGCCGAGGAGCTCCCGGGCTACCTCAGGGACCTGGGCTTCACCCATGTGGAGCTGATGCCGGTGATGGAGCACCCCTTCGGCGGCTCCTGGGGCTACCAGGTCTCCGGCTACTACGCCCCCACCGCGCGGCTGGGCGGCCCGGACGACTTCCGGTACCTGGTCGACACCCTGCACCGGCACGGCATCGGGGTGATCGTCGACTGGGTGCCGGCGCACTTCCCCAAGGACGACTTCGCGCTCGCCCGCTTCGACGGCGAGCCGCTGTACGAGCCGGCCGACCCGCAGCGCGCCGAGCACCCCGACTGGGGGACGCTGGAGTTCGACTACGGCCGCACCGAGGTCCGCAACTTCCTGGTCGCCAACGCGGTGTACTGGTGCGAGGAGTTCCACATCGACGGCCTGCGGGTGGACGCCGTCGCCTCGATGCTCTACCTCGACTACTCCCGCGAGGACGGCGGCTGGACCCCCAACCGGTTCGGCGGCCGGGAGAACCTGGACGCGGCCGCGTTCCTCCAGGAGATGAACGCCACCGTCTACCGGCGCTGCCCCGGCGTGGTCACCATCGCCGAGGAGTCGACCGCCTGGGACGGCGTCACCCGGCCCACCGACAACGGCGGCCTCGGCTTCGGGCTGAAGTGGAACATGGGCTGGATGCACGACTCGCTGGTCTACATGTCCAAGGAGCCGGTGCACCGCAAGTACCACCACAACGAGATCACCTTCTCGATGGTGTACGCCTACTCGGAGAACTACATCCTGCCGATCTCGCACGACGAGGTGGTGCACGGCAAGCAGGCGCTGGTCTCCAAGATGCCCGGCGACTGGTGGCAGCAGCGCGCCAACCACCGCGCCTACCTGGGCTTCATGTGGGCCCACCCGGGCAAGCAACTCCTCTTCATGGGGCAGGAGTTCGCCCAGGGCGCGGAGTGGGACCACGAGCAGGGCCCGCAGTGGTGGGTGCTCGACGAGCAGTGGCCGGCGGCCGGTGACCACCGCGGCGTCCGGGACCTCGTCCGCGACCTCAACCGCACCTACCGCGCCAGCCCCGCGCTCTGGGAGCAGGACACCACCCCGGACGGCTTCCGCTGGCTCGACGGCGGCGCCGCCGAGGACAACCTGCTCTCCTTCGTCCGCTACGCCGCCGACGGCACCCCGCTGGTCGCCGTCTGCAACTTCTCCCCGGTCGTCCGGCACGGCCACCGGGTCGGCCTGCCCGCCCTGACCGGCCGCGACCAGCTCTGGGAGGAGGTGCTGAACACCGACGCCGAGACCTACGGCGGCAGCGGCCTCGGCAACTCCCGCCCGGTGAAGGCCGAACCCACCCCCTGGAACGGCCAGCCCCGCAGCGCCGAACTCGTCCTCCCGCCCCTCGCCACCCTCTGGCTCCGCCCGGTCTGACCCGGCCCGCCGGCCGGTGCCGGACCGTTGCGTCCCGTACCGGCCGGCCCGGGCCCGCCCCGGGCGGGGCGTTCCGTCACACCGGAGCCGCCACCGGGAAGCCGAGATCGGCCGCGGCCCTGGCCGGCTCCTGGTCACAGGTGATGAACTCGGCGAGCTCCTCCCGGTGGACGGTGCCGGCGACGTGGCGCGGCGACGGGTCGCGGGACCACACGACAGCCCCGGAAGGGACCTCCGTCCCTTGCCTCCTTCGGCTTCACGCGCATGCGTACACCTGTCCTAAATGCGAAGGTATGGTCACTGGTGACGACGGCATGGGACGACGGGACGGAGACACCCACGTGGCGCGCAGCGTGTACGTGACCGGTATCGACCGGGGGGACGGCCGCCAGGCGGTCGAACTCGGGGTCATGGAACTGCTCACCCGCCAGGTGGACCGGGTCGGGGTGTTCCGGCCGCTCGTCCACGCGCCCGCCCCCGGCGAATCCGGCTCCGACCACGTCGTGGAGCTGCTGCGCACCCGCTACCGGCTCGACCTGCCCTCCGCCGAGCTGTACGGCCTCACCTACGAGGAGGCCGCCGCGTTCCAGGCCGCCCACGGCCAGGACGAGCTGGTCTCCACCCTGGTCGACCGGTTCCGGGCGCTGGAACGGCACTGCCAGGCGGTGCTGGTGCTCGGCACCGACTTCGCCGACACCAACATCCCGGACGAGCTGGCCTTCAACGCCCGGCTCGCCAACGAGTTCGGCGCCGCCGTCCTCCCGGTGGTCGGCGGCCACGCCGAGGACGCCGAGGCCGTGATCGCCGAGGTCCGCAACGCCCACCGCGCGTACACCGACCTCGGCTGCGCGACCCTGGCGATGATCGCCAACCGGGTCGCCCCCGGCGCCAAGCAGCGGATCCAGCGCACGCTCACCGAGAAGCTGCCGATCCCCGCCTACGTCATCCCTGAGGAGCCGGCGCTGGCCGCGCCGACCGTCGCCCAGCTGGTCGAGGCCACCGGCGCCGACGTCCTGACCGGCGACGCGGCCGGCCTGGCCCGGGACGTCCGCGGCTTCGTCTTCGGCGGCGCCATGCTGCCGACCTTCCTGGACGCACTGACCGAGGGCGCCCTGGTGGTCACCCCCGGGGACCGCGCCGACCTGCTGATCGGCTCGCTGGCCGCACACGCCGCCGGTGCCCCGCCGATCGCCGGCGTCATGCTGACGCTCGGCCAGCACCCCGGCCCGAACGTCATGGCACTGGCCGCCCGGCTCGCCCCCGGCACCCCGGTCGCGGTCGTCCCCGAGGGCAGCTGGATCACCGCCGCCGCCCTCACCCACCTGGAGGGCAAGCTCTCCGCGGCCAGCCCGCGAAAGGCCGAGATCGCCCTCGGCCTCTTCGAACTGCACGTGGACACCGCCGAGTTGACCAACCGGATCGAGGTCGGCCGGTCCGAGCGGGTCACCCCGATGATGTTCGAGCACGAGCTGCTGGAGCGCGCCCGGTCCGCCCGCCGGCACGTGGTGCTGCCCGAGGGCACCGAGGAGCGGGTGCTGCGCGCGGCCGAGATCCTGCTCCGCCGCAACATCTGCGACCTCACCCTGCTCGGCGAGACCGACGCCGTCCGCCGCAAGGCCGCGAGCCTCGGCATCACCCTCCCGCAGCCGGGGGGAGACCCGGCCGCCGACCGCGTCCAGGTGCGGATCGTCGACCCTGCCACCAGCCCGCTGCGCCGGCAGTTCGCCGAGCTGTACGCCAGGCTGCGCGCCCACAAGGGGATGACCGTCGAGCTGGCGCTGGACGTCGTCACGGACGTGAGCTACTTCGGCACCCTGATGGTCCAGGAGGGCATCGCCGACGGCATGGTCTCCGGTGCGGTGCACTCCACCGCCGCCACCATCCGGCCCGCCTTCGAGGTGATCAAGACCTCGCCGGGCGCCGCGATCGTCTCCTCGGTCTTCTTCATGTGCCTGGCCGACAAGGTGCTGGTCTACGGCGACTGCGCGGTCAACCCCGACCCGGACGCCCAGCAGCTGGCCGACATCGCCATCCAGTCCGCCGCCACCGCCGCCCAGTTCGGCGTCGAGCCGCGGGTCGCGATGCTCTCCTACTCCACCGGCACCTCCGGCTCGGGCGCCGACGTGGACAAGGTCCGCAAGGCCACCGAACTGGTCCGCGAGCTGCGCCCGGACATCCTGGTCGAGGGCCCGATCCAGTACGACGCGGCGGTGGACGCCCATGTCGCGGCCACCAAGCTGCCGGGCTCCTCGGTGGCCGGCCGGGCCACCGTGCTGATCTTCCCGGACCTCAACACCGGCAACAACACCTACAAGGCGGTCCAGCGCTCGGCCGGCGCGGTGGCGGTCGGCCCCGTCCTCCAGGGGCTGCGCAAGCCCGTCAACGACCTCTCGCGCGGCGCCCTGATCCAGGACATCGTCAATACGGTCGCGATCACCGCGATCCAGGCACAGGGCCGCACCGAAGGAGCCCAGGCATGAGTGGCGGCACCCGTGTCCTCGTCCTGAACGCCGGCTCCTCGTCGGTGAAGTACCAGCTGATCGACATGCTCGACGGCGCCCGGCTGGCCTCCGGCCTGGTCGAGCGGATCGGCGAGGCGAACGGCCGGCTGGTGCACACCCCGCGCTCCGGCCAGCGGCGGGAGACCCTCCAGGTCTTCCCCGACCACGACGCCGGGCTGAAGGCCGTCGCCGAGGAGCTCGCCGCCGACGGCCTCGGACTGGACTCCCCCCAGCTGGCCGCGATCGGCCACCGGGTGGTGCACGGCGGACTGCGGTTCACCGAGCCGACGGTGATCACCGACGATGTGCTCAAGGAGATCCGCCGGCTGATCCCGGTGGCGCCGCTGCACAACCCGGCGAACATCACCGGCATCGAGGTGGCCCGCGCCCTGCGCCCGGACCTGCCCCAGGTCGCCGTCTTCGACACCGCCTTCCACGCCTCGATGCCGGAGTACGCGGCCCGGTACGCGGTGGACAAGGCGGTCGCGGACGAGCACCGGGTGCGCCGCTACGGCTTCCACGGCACCTCCCACCAGTACGTCTCGCGGGCCACCGCCCGGCTGCTCGGCAAGGACCCGGCCGAGGTGAACGTGATCGTGCTGCACCTGGGCAACGGCGCCTCCGCCTCGGCGGTCGGCGGCGGGCGCTGCCTGGACACCTCGATGGGCCTGACCCCGCTGGAGGGCCTGGTGATGGGCACCCGCTCGGGCGACATCGACGCGGGCGTGGTGTTCCACCTGCACCGGGTCGGCGGGCTCTCCATCGACGAGATCGACGACCTGCTCAACCGCCGCAGCGGCCTGCTCGGCCTGTGCGGCGACAACGACATGCGCGAGATCATGCGCCGGGCGGAGGAGGGCGACGCGGACGCCGGGCTCGCCTTCGACGCCTACATCCACCGGCTGCGCAAGTACATCGGCGGCTACTACGCGGTGCTCGGCCGGGTGGACGCGATCGCCTTCACGGCGGGCGTCGGCGAGAACGCGGCGCCGGTGCGCGCGGCGGCCACGGCCGGACTGGACGAACTGGGCATCGCGGTGGACCCCGAGCTCAACTCGGTGCGCTCCGGTGAGGCCCGGATCATCTCGCCCCCGTACGCGCGGGTGGCGGTCGCGGTGGTGCCCACCGACGAGGAGCTGGAGATCGCCCGACAGGCGTTCGCCCTGGTACACCGGCAGTCCGGGGAATGACACGCCGTCGTCTCGGCTCCCGGAATCCTTCGTCGGCGATTCCTCACGATTCGTGCCGAATGCACCTATAACACGAACGGATAGACTGATCCATATGCGCCGAGCGAAAATTGTCTGCACCCTGGGTCCGGCGACGGACTCCTACGAACAGCTGAAGGCCATCGTCGAGGCGGGCATGAACGTCGCCCGACTGAACATGAGCCACGGCACCCACGCGGACCACGAGGAGCGGTACCACAAGGTCCGCCAGGTCTCGGAGGACACCGGCAAGGCCATCGGCGTCCTTGCCGACCTCCAGGGTCCCAAGATCCGTCTGGCGACCTTCGCCAACGGTCCGGTGACCGTCGACAACGGCGACGAGTTCACCATCACCACCGAGGACGTCCCCGGTGACCAGCACATCTGCGGTACCACCTACAAGGGCCTGCCGGGCGACGTCAAGGCCGGCGACCCGATCCTGATCAACGACGGCGTCATCGCCCTGGAGGTCGTCAGCGTCGACGGCCCGCGGGTGAAGACCGTGGTCGTCGAGGGCGGCGTGCTCTCGAACAACAAGGGCATCAACCTCCCCGGCGCGGCCGTGAACGTGCCGGCCCTGTCCGAGAAGGACAAGGACGACCTGCGCTTCGCGCTGCGGCTGGGCGTCGACATGGTCGCGCTCTCCTTCGTCCGCAACGCGGACGACATCAAGGACGTCCACGAGGTCATGGACGAGGTCGGCATCCGCGTGCCGGTCATCGCCAAGATCGAGAAGCCGCAGGCCGTCGAGGCCATGGAGGAGATCGTCCTCGCCTTCGACGCCATCATGGTGGCCCGTGGCGACCTGGCCGTCGAGTACCCGCTGGAGCGGGTGCCGCTGGTCCAGAAGCAGCTGATCACCCTGGCCCGCCGGAACGCCAAGCCGGTCATCGTCGCCACCCA
The DNA here is from genome assembly GCF_044753005.1 of Kitasatospora sp. NPDC088548. Classification (NCBI taxonomy): domain Bacteria; kingdom Bacillati; phylum Actinomycetota; class Actinomycetes; order Kitasatosporales; family Streptomycetaceae; genus Kitasatospora; species Kitasatospora sp. NPDC088548. Next base: position 95,801 of record NZ_JBIVMI010000014.1, on the reverse strand, counting down.
GATGATGGAGTCGATGATCCACGCCTCGCGCCCGACCCGCGCCGAGGTCTCCGACGTCGCCAACGCCATCCTGGACGGCACCGACGCGGTCATGCTGTCCGCCGAGTCGAGCGTCGGCAAGTACCCGGTCGAGACCGTCCGCACCATGAGCCGGATCGCCGAGAAGGCCGAGGAGGAGCTGCTCTCGCACGGCCTCCAGCCGCTGAACCCGGGCCGCAAGCCGCGCACCCAGGGCGGCTCGATCGCCCGCGCCGCGTGCGAGCTGGGCGACTTCCTCAACGGCAAGGCGCTGATCGCGTTCACCAAGTCCGGTGACACCGCGCGCCGGCTCTCCCGGTACCGCTCGCCGATCCCGGTGATCGCGTTCACCCCGGACAACGCCACCCGCAACCAGCTCTCGCTGAGCTGGGGCGTCGAGGCGCACGTCACCGAGCAGGTCGAGACCACCGACGAGATGGTCGCGCAGGTCGACCGCGAGCTGCTGAGCATGGGCCAGCTGGGCGAGGGCGACACCGTCATCGTCACCGCCGGCTCGCCGCCCGGCATCCCCGGCAACACCAACATGGTCCAGGTGCACCACCTGGGCACCCGGAGCGAGTGACACCCGGTCCGCAGAACGCCCCGTGGGGCGGCTCCTCCACTGTGGAGGGGCCGCCCCACGGGCGTTGTCAGGTGTTGCTGTAGGGCTCGTCGTCGTTGTACAGCCGCATGCCCGGGATCCGGAGCGTGCCGCCGAACTGGCCGGCCTGCTTGGCGGTGACGCCGGTCAGCTCCAGGTCCAGCGGGACCGGGACGGATCCGATCAGGTCGTAGAGCCAGCGCGGCAGGGTGTCCGGGGTGAGGGTGAGCTCGCCCAGGTCGATCGGCAGCGGGAGGCCGAGCACCTTCGAGAGGTGGCCGGAGAGCCGCTCCACGTACATGGTGACCGCGCCCTTGCGCATGGTCGAGGTCGAACCGTCGGCGCTCTTGACGTGGAAGGTCTTGCCGTTGCCCTCCAGCGTCGACATGTCGAGGTTCTCGATGTCCACGGTGTCGACCACGAACTTCAGCACCCGCTTGGTGCCGGTGGGCGTCTTCACGTCGTAGACGCCGTGGAAGACCGCGCCGTGCAGGCCCAGCCGGCTGGACCGCAGGGTCCAGTTCTGCTCCGGGACGACGTGCCCGGGCGCGGCCGCGCCGGCCGTCAGACCGCGGGCGTCCACCGCGCAGTTGGGGTTGGCGCTCGGCGAGCCGGAGGCGGCGGACGGGGCGGCGGACGGCGTCGTCCTGGGGCTCGCCTTGCCGCCGCCGGGCGCCTTCGGGCCGGACGAGGCCTGCGGCGAGGTCGTGGACGACGGCGTGGACGACGGCGCGGCGGTCGGGCCGCCGTCGGCGGTGGGCGTGGACGAGGCCGGCGGCGCGGGCTGGACCGGGTCCGCCGCGCGGGCGGCGGCGGTCGGGGCGGTCGGGGCGGTCGTGGCGCTCGGGCCGGAGGCCGGTGGCGTGGCGGTGGCACCCGCCGTCGGACCGGGCGAACCGCCCGGGTCGGCCAGGTGGGTGACTCCGCCGAGGAGGTCGTCGACGAGCCCGGCCGGGGCGGCGGTACCGGCGCCGCCGGCGGCGGTCGGGGTGTCGGTCGGGGTGTCGGTCGGGGCCGGCGCCGTGGGAGCGGTCGAGGGAGCGGCCGTCGGCACCTGCGTCGGCACGGTCGTCGGAGCCGTCGTCGGCGCTCCGGTGGGCGTCGCGGACGGGCCCGGCGGCTCGGGCAGCTCGCTCTTGGGGACGGGCGTCTCCTCCACCGGCGCGACGTCCGGGACGCTCTCCGGCGCGGTGGCGCACGGCTTGCCGCCCGAGGGCTCGGCGACGGCCGGGCTCGGCGTGTAGGCGGCGGCCATCAGCAACGCGGTCGGCACCGCGGCCATCGCCAGCGCACGGCCTCTCAGCCGGACCCGGGCGGGCGTCCGGGGCGCCGCGTGCCGTGCCGAGCGCTGTTCCGGCTGCTCCTGCGGCTCGGTCACCGCCCCTCCTCGGCGTCACCGGTCCGCGACGGGACGGTGCCCTCGACGGACTGGGCCGGGGCCGCGTCCGGGGCCGGCGGCGCGGCCTGCGCGGGGACGGCCGGGAGCGGCGCGGTGGCACCCTCGGCGGCGGTGCTCTGCGCCATGGCGGTCTCGGCGACGGCCGCCTCGGCCTCCGGCTCCGGCAGCGGCGCCCAGGCCAGCATCAGCCCGCCGCCGATCAGGCCCGGAAGCAGCGCCGTACCGAAGCCGGACAGGTTGGAGACCGGGATCGAGACCAGCACGAGCAGGGTGGTGGCGACCCCCGCGAAGACCCGGATGGCCGGCTGGAACCAGGCGGTCAGCCCGAGCACGATCAGCAGGACCCCGATGATCAGGGACCCGGCTCCCGCCGTGGTCGCCATGGTCATCGTCATCCCGCTCAACGACAGCTTGGCGTACGGGAAGTACATGATCGGCACGCCGGCGATCATGGCCAGCAGACCGCCGTAGAACGGGCGGGACCGGCGGAAGTTGCGGAACACCCGGCGCAGCCACTGGGCGGGGTGCTCGTGCTCGGCGGGCCGCAGCTCGGCAAGGGCGCTGGACACGGTGCAGCTCCTCGATGGTGTGAACGAGGGAGGGAACGGGACGGGGAGGACCGGGGGCGGCGCGCGCACCACCCCCGGTCCCCCGATGCCGCCGACCGGCGCCGGGCACAGCGCCCGCCACCGGTCGGCGGCCAGGGCGTGTCAGACACGCCTCAGTAGCACTCGTGCCCGCCGTCGGTGTGCAGCGCGAGCTTCAGGCCCTGGAGCTTGAAGGTGCCGGCCGAGGTGGCCCAGGCGGTCTGCTGCACGTTGGTCAGGTCGGCCTTCTCGGCGGCCTGGGCGAAGCCGACCCCGCCGGAGGGCTTGCCGGTGCCGAGCGCCGACTTCCAGCCCGCGGTCGCCTGGCCCTTCAGGGTGGAGGCGTCCTGACCGATGTTGATGTTGGTGAACTCGGCGTCGGCGTTGAGTGAGTCCAGGTCGATCAGCAGGTTCTTCGCGGAAACCTGCCGCGCCGGGTCGTCGCTCTGGCCGGCCTCAAGACGCAAGGTGATCTTCGGCAGCTTCCACGGCAGGCCCGGGATGATGTTCGGGTCGGTCACCACCGACTGGCAGAGGCCCTTGATCGTGGCCGAGTCGAAGGCCGACACCGCGATCGGGTGCGGGGTGCCGTTGACCTCGGCGTCGATCGAACCGAACTGCGCGAAGTTCTGGCCGTGCAGCTCCTCCGCGGTGACCTTGAACTGCTGGCCGGAGACGCTGAACGAAGCGGCGAGCGCGTTGTTCGCCAGGCTGACGCCGACCGCGGCGGTGGCCGCGAGACTGGGCACCATCACCAGGGCGAAGCGCTTCCAACGGGTCTTGCCGTAGGTCTGGGACATGCGAGTCCTCCTTCTAGGACGTACATCTCCGGCTCCCCGGCGGTGCGTCCCGCACCGCGGGGGGCCTGGGATGGGAGAGAGCCACGTCCTCGGTAGCGAAGAGCGCCGCAGGCGTCGTCGGACCCGGGAGCGGCCGGCACACGGTGGCACTCCCGTCCCTTCGCCGGCCGCCCTTGCGAGGCGGCGGGCAGGGCCGACGACATCGGCGATCACCCCCGAGCGACAACCAGCGACCGCGCGGGCCGCGCGGCCGGACGAAGGACAGGAACCGCCGTGGGACCGCGGATACCCCCCTGCCCTCCCTGCCGTCGGCCATGGCCGACGGCTCACCCGGTGGGGATCCCGCGCTCCGCCCGCCGACCGGCTGTCGGAGGGGGTGGAGTCTGGGACCGGGCGTCGCCGATCGTGCTGGAATCCCGGGCGAAGCACAAGGGGTTCATTACTGACGGGTAATCCAACATCGGGCGGTAATGATCATGACATTGGCCACCCGAACACTCTGCGTGACCTCTTGAAGAATTCGTAACGGCCAAATCCCCCGGAAACGCCAGCGAAACACCCGTGGACGGTCACCTGAAGTGACCGTCCACGGGTGTTGTCAAGATTTGGTAAACCTCTGACGCGATGACCGGATTGTCGCCAAATCGCCAGCGACACCGCAGGTCATTCGGCGTGCCGGCGAGGGCGCGTCAGAGCGGGGTCGGAAGGGCCGTCAGAACAGGACGCGGGCCAGCGCGGTACGCGCCGCCGTCACCCGTGGGTCCGTCGTGCCGATCACCTCGAACAGCTCCAGCAGCCGCACCCGGGCGGTGTCCCGGTCGTCGCCGAAGGTCCGGCCGACGGTGTCCACCAGGCGCCCGAAGGCGTCCTCGACGTGTCCGCCCACCAGGTCCAGGTCGGCCGCGTCCAGCTGCGCCGCGACGTTCTTCGGGTCGGCCGCGGCCGCCGCGCGGACGTCCTGCGGGTTGAGCCGCTCCACCCGGCGCAGCAGTTCCGCCTGGGCCAGCCCGAGCTTGGCCTCGGTGTTGCCCGGCTGGTCGACCAGGACGTTCCGGTAGGCCTGGACGGCACCGCCGAGGTCACCCCGGTCCAGCGCCTCGTGGGCGGCGGCCAGCGCCGGGTCCTCCGGCAGGTACGGGGCGGCGGCCTCGCCGGGGACCGCGCCGGGCACCGCCGCGCCGCCGGCCACGCCGAAGCGCTGCTCGGCGACCAGGATCAGCTGGTCCAGCACCTTGCGGACGTTGGCCTCGCTCTCGGCCCCCTGGAACAGCGGCACCAACTGCCCGGCCACGACGGCCATCACGGCCGGAATGCCCTGGATGCCGAACTGCTGGGAGAGCTGCGGGCTGGCCTCCACGTCGATCTTGGCGAGCACGATCCGGCCGGCGTACTCCTCGGCCAGGCGCTCCAGGATCGGGCTGAGCTGCTTGCAGGGCCCGCACCACTCGGCCCAGAAGTCGATGACGACCGGAACCTCGGTGGAGCGCTGGACGACCTCGGCCTCGAAGGTGTCCTCGGTGACATCGATGACGAGCTCGTACGCGAGCGGGGCCGGGGCGACTCCGGCCGCTTCGGCGGCGGCCGCCTGACGGGCCCGCTCGGCCCTGGCCTGCTCGGCCTTCTGGGCAGCCTCGCCGGCTGCCTTCACTGCGGCGAGGTCGACCGCACCGCGCAGGGCGGAGCTGTTGGGACGCGAATTCCGTGGCTGCATGGCACCATCCTCCCCCGTCCGCACCGCCGACGGGCACCAACCGCCGGGAAATCCCTCCGCGCGGGCTGCGCGGCTTCCGTTCCCTGACGGGCGGCCCCGTACCAGGTAGCCTGAACCGTTCGGCGCGGATCCCCACCCGCACCCGCGCCGCTCCCGTCCCACGGGTCGCGACGCCTGGTTGTCACTGCTTTCGCTACGAGCCGTAGCGTAACTGGATCGAGGGCCCCCGCCGCAAGCCCCGTCGGCCATCCCGGGACGTGAGCTGCCCCACTTTCCCCGGCACCCCGGCTGCCCCGGACGGCGAACAGTCGCTACCGTTACCAGCCCCACCCAAGTTACTTACCAGTAGATCGCAAGGAGGCCCGGTGTCGGCCGCCCAGCCCCCCTTGACCCCGGAGCACCCGGCAGTCCGGGAGCACCCCCCAGCAGCCGCGGCGGCCCGGGAGGCCCCGGGGAGCCCCGACGGCGCCGCGACCAGAGCCAAGGGGCGCCCGCGCAGCGCCGCCGCCGATCTGGCGATCCTGGACGCCACCCGCGAGACCCTGGCCGAACTCGGCTGGGGCGGACTGACCATGGGCCACGTCGCCACCCGCGCCAAGGTCGCCAAGACCACCCTGTACCGGCGCTGGCCGTCCAAGAACGAGCTGGTGGTGGACGCCGTGGCCAGCCTCTTCGACGAGCTGGTCATGCCCGACCTGGGCAGCCTGCGGGCCGACATCGAGGCCGTGGTGGTCCAGTTCGCGGACCTGCTGGCCCGCCCCGAGACCCAGGCGGCGCTGCTCGCGCTGTTCGCCGAGGGCACCCGCGACCCTCAGCTGCGCCGGCGGATCCGGGAGGCGATCGTCGACCCGCAGAAGCACCTGGTCCGGCAGGGCCGGGCGGCCGCCCAGGCGCGCGGCGAACTCGCCCCGGACGGCGATCCGACGGCGGCCTGCGAGGAGATCGACATCATCTTCGACACCATCGCGGGGACGGTCGAGCACCGCGTCCTGGTCAGCGGCGAGCCGATCACCGCCGACTGGACCCGCCGCTTCACCAGCCTGCTGCTCGGCCCCTTCCCCAGCCTGCCGGCCGCGTGAACGCGCGGAGCCGCCCCGCACGCTCGTGCGGGACGGCTCCGGACGCCGACGGGGTCAGAAGGAGGCGGACTCCCGGTAGGTGCCCCACTCCTCGCGCAGCGCGTTGCAGATCTCGCCCAGGGTGGCCTCGGCCCGCACCGCGTCCAGCATCGGCGGGATCATCGACGCGCCCGAGCGCGCCGCCGCCAGCATCGCGTCCAGCCCGGCCCGTACCGCCGCGTCGTCCCGGCCCGCCTTGCGCTCGGCCAGCACCCGCACCTGCTCGCGCTCCACCTCGTGGCTGACCCGCAGGATCTCCAGCTCGGGGGTGACGCTGCGCGGATGGCAGTTGACGCCGACCACCCGCTTCTCGCCCTTCTCCACCCCCTGCTGGTACTGGAAGGCCGCCTCGGCGATCTCCCCGGTGAACCAGCCCTCCTCGATCCCGCGCAGGATGCCGGAGGTGATCGGCCCGATCCCGTGGTCCTCGCGGCCCTTGTCGAGGATCCGCTGGAAGATCGCCTCGGCCTGCTCCTCGATCCGGTCGGTGAGCGCCTCGACGTACCAGGAACCGCCCAGCGGGTCGGCCACGTTGGCGACGCCGGTCTCCTCCATCAGCACCTGCTGGGTGCGCAGGGCGATCTCGGCGGCCTGCTCGGAGGGCAGCGCCAGGGTCTCGTCCAGGGCGTTGGTGTGCAGCGAGTTGGTGCCGCCGAGCACGGCCGACAGCGCCTCCACGGCGGTGCGGACCACGTTGTTGTACGGCTGCTGCGCGGTGAGCGAGACGCCGGCGGTCTGGGTGTGGAAGCGCAGCCACTGCGCCTTGTCCGTCTTCGCGCCGAAGCGGTCGCGCATCCAGCGGGCCCAGATCCGGCGGGCCGCGCGGAACTTGGCGATCTCCTCGAAGAAGTCCAGGTGCGCGTCGAAGAAGAAGGAGAGGCCGGGGGCGAAGACGTCGACGTCCAGGCCGCGGGAGAGGCCCAGCTCGACGTAGGCGAAGCCGTCCGCCAGGGTGTACGCCAGCTCCTGCGCGGCCGTGGCCCCGGCCTCGCGGATGTGGTAGCCGGAGACGGAGAGCGGCTTGTACGCCGGGATGCCCCGGGCGCAGTACGCCATCAGGTCGCCGATCAGGCGCAGGTGCGGCTCGGGGGCGAAGAGCCACTCCTTCTGGGCGATGTACTCCTTGAAGATGTCGGTCTGCAGGGTGCCGTTGAGCACCGCCGGGTCGACCCCCTGGCGCTCGGCGGCGACCAGGTACATGCAGAAGATCGGCACGGCCGGGCCGCTGATCGTCATCGAGGTGGTGACCTCGCCCAGCGGGATGCCCTGGAACAGCACCTCCATGTCGGCGGCCGAGTCGATGGCCACGCCGCAGTGGCCGACCTCGCCGAGCGACTTGGCGTCGTCCGAGTCGTAGCCCATCAGGGTGGGCATGTCGAAGGCGACCGAGAGGCCACCGCCGCCCGCCTCCAGGATCATCCGGTAGCGCTCGTTGGTCTGCCGGGCGTTGCCGAAGCCGGCGAACTGGCGGATCGTCCACGTCCGCCCGCGGTAGCCGGTGGGGTGCAGGCCCCGGGTGTACGGGTACTCACCCGGCCAGCCGATCCGCTCGAAGCCCTCGTAGGCCTGCCCGGCGGGCGGGCCGTAGACCGGCTCGACCTCGTCACCGGAGAGGGTGGTGAAGTCCGCGTCCCGCTTGCGGGCACTGTCGTACCGCTGCTGCCAGCGCTGCCGGCCGCGCTCGATCTCCTCGGCGTCCATGGACCCGAACTCCGCTCCGTACGGCCGCCACGGTACCGGGGCGGCACAACTATGAGGACGTCCTACCAATTTACTCGGACGTCCTAGTACTTGTCGATGGCGACGGGTCGGAGGATGCCCACGCCACGCCCCGGACATGCGCGAGGGCGCCTCCCCATGATCGGGAGAGGCGCCCTCGGGAACGCGTACGGTCAGACGCCGGCCGGCTGGCGGGCCTCACCGGCGGGCAGCCGCTCGACGGCGTCGCGCACCACGCGGCGCTCGGCGACGAAGGAGGCGAACGGAATGCAGCCGGCCGCCAGGGTGAAGATCATCCGACCCAGCGGCCACTTGAGCTTCTGGCCGAGCAGGAAGGTGACCACGAAGTACCCGATGTAGAGGTAGCCGTGCAGCATCGCCACATAGGTGGTGACGGACTCGGCCGTGTCGAAGCCGTACTTCGCGACCATGAAGCCGCAGAACACCAGCAGCGCAACACCGGTCGCAATGGCCAGGGCCCGGTACCAGCCCAGCAGGGGGGTCGCCTTCATACTTCTCATCGCCTCACTCGGCAGGATCGGCCGGTACGCCCCGATCCGCGCACCGCTCCAACGAGGGTAGCCGCCCTCACGGGTACCGCCGCGCAGCCCCCGGGCGCCTTCCACCGCTCCTACCGCGCCGCCTCCGCGTCCGGCCCGGTGAAGTCGCCCGCGGCCACCCGCAGCGGGCGGAGCAGTTCGAACACCTGGCGGCACTGGTCGGCGCCGTACTCCTCCAGGCCGAACTCCATCGCCATCAGCTCCCGGGTGGCCTCCTCGACCACCTCACGGCCGCGGTCGGTGATGGCGGCGAGCACGCCGCGACCGTCCAGCGGGTTGGGCCGGCGGGCGACCAGGCCGGCCCGCTCCAGCCGGTCGACGGTGTTGGTGACGCTGGTCGGGTGGACCATCAGCCGCTCGCCGATCTTGGAGAGCGAGAGCTCGCCGGTCCGGCTGAAGGTGAGCAGCACCAGCGCCTCGTAGCGGGCGAAGGTCAGCCCGTACGGCTTGAGCACCGCGTCCACCCGGGAGAGCAGGATCTGGTGCGCCCGCATGATCGAGGTGATCGCCGCCATCGAGGGGACTCCGCCCCAGCGGCGGGTCCACAGCTCGTCGGCGCGGGCGATCGGGTCGAAGTCGAGTGCGAGGGGCTTGGCCACGTCCTTACCGTACCGGCGGGCGGGACGGGTGGTACCAGGCGTCCTGATGGTGGACAAGTGTGACGCGTGGCGGGATCACGCCAGCCGGGGCCACAGGTACATACCAGGACATTGCGGGAGCGTGAACCCCCGCCAATCCGCCCGCACCGGCCGCCGGCCGGCCGCCGATCGGGCGCGCGGCCCGGTATCAGGCCTCGGTTCGGGCGGTAACCCACCGAACGGCCGGGTGTTTTGACCGTTTCGCACCCTGTTGGCGATCCGCCGGACTGGCGAGACCTGGCCAATTGATGATCGGGACCTGTCATTTCACTTGCTGGATTGTCATGCTTTCGCCCAGCCCCGTCCGGCGGGCACCGCCCCACTCACCGGTGCCCGCCGCTCGACCGCACGGAGCAGCACGTCAGCGCCCGTTCCGCCCCTCAGGTGCCAACCCCGGCACCCCGGGACGAGGCGCGCCCGCACCCGCGGTATCTCCGGAAGGACCTGTACGTGAAGCGAAAGCTCGCAGTCGGCGCCGTACTCTCCGCCGCCGCCCTCCTCACCGGTGTCATCCAGGTCGGCACCGGCATCGCCCAGGCCAGTCCGACGCCCACCGCGCAGGCCCGGGCCGCGCAGCAGCACGCCGCCGCGATCGCGCTGGCCGGCGGCCAGGCCGGACCGCTGGCGAAGGCGCTCGCCCTGGGCGGCCAGGAGCAACTGGTCGCCAAGGACGCGGTGGTGGACCCGGACGGCACCCGGCACCTCCGCTTCGAGCGCACCTTCGCCGGCCTGCCCGTCCTCGGCGGCGACCTGGTGGTGCACCAGGGCACCGACGGCGCGCTGAAGTCGGTGGACAAGGCCGTCACCGCGCGGATCAGCGTGCCCAGCCTCACCCCGAAGCTCTCCGCCGACAAGGCCGCCGCCCAGGCCGCCGGCGCGGTGCAGGCCACCGTCGGCATCGCCGCCGACAAGGACGACTCGCCGCTCACGGAGGTGCACCGGACCGGCGCCGCCAGGCTGGTCGTCTGGGCCGCCGACGGCAACCCGCGACTGGCCTACCAGACCGTGGTCGAGGGCCTGCGCGCCGACGGCACCCCGAGCAGCCGGCAACTGGTCACCGACGCCGCCACCGGCGAGGTGTTCTCCACCCACGAGCAGGTGCAGACCGCCGGCGGCACCGGCACCGGCGTCTTCGTCGGCAACGTCCCGCTGACCACCACCCAGAGCGGCTCGGCGTACCAGCTGAAGGACGCCTCCCGCGGCGGCCAGTCCACCAGCGACCTCAAGGGCCGCACCTCCGGCTCCGGCACCCTGTACACCGACGCCGACAACGTCTGGGGCGACGGCACCGTCGCCAACGGCCAGTCGGCCGCGGTGGACGCCCAGTTCGGCGCGGCGGCCACCTGGGACTACTACAAGAACACCTTCGGCCGCAACGGCATCAAGAACAACGGCGTCGGCGCCACCAGCCGGGTCCACTACGGCAAGAACTACGTCAACGCGTTCTGGAGCGACAGCTGCTTCTGCATGACGTACGGGGACGGCGCGGGCAACACCCACCCGCTGACCGCGCTGGACGTGGCCGGCCACGAGATGACCCACGGCGTCACCTCGGCCACCGCGGGCCTCAACTACTCGGGCGAGTCCGGCGGCCTCAACGAGGCCACCTCGGACATCTTCGGCACCATGGTCGAGTGGTACGCCGACCTGCCCTCCGACAAGCCGGACTACCTGATCGGCGAGAAGATCGACCTCAACGGCAACGGCACCCCGCTGCGCTACATGGACAAGCCCTCCAAGGACGGCGGCTCGGCCGACTCCTGGTCCTCCGGCGTGGGCAGCCTGGACGTCCACTACTCCTCGGGCGTGGCCAACCACTTCTTCTACCTGCTGGCCGAGGGCAGCGGCGCCAAGACCATCAACGGCGTCAGCTACAACAGCCCGACCTCCAACGGCTCGACCGTCACCGGCATCGGCCGGGACAAGGCCGCCGCGATCTGGTACCGCGCGCTGACCGTCTACTTCACCTCCACCACCAACTACAAGGCCGCCCGCACCGGCACCCTGAGCGCGGCGGCGGACCTCTACGGCCTCGGCAGCCCCCAGTACAACGCGGTGGCGGCCGCGTGGAGCGGCGTCAACGTCAACTGACGCCCGGGCGAACGGCGCCCGGGGCCCACGAGGCCCCGGGCGTCTCGGCGCCGGCGCGGTGGCGGCGGCCCCCGAGGGGAACGGGCGCGCGGTAGCAGCGGGTGCCCGGACCGGCAAGGGTGGCCGCTGGCGGGATCCCGCCAGCCCGACGAACCGCCCGATAACGGGGCATTCACCCCTGCCGAACCATCCGCACCGCCCGCTGGCGAGACCTGGCCAATCGCCGGAGGCGCCCTGTCCTTTCACCCCCTGCATTGTCATGCTTCTGCCCAAGCCCCGTTGGGCGGCCGTCGCCCCCACCCATCCCATCGACCGGCCGTCAAGAACCGCACGGGAGCAGCACGTCAGCGCCCTACCGCCCCACGGCGCCAACCCCGGCGCCCCGGTATGCGGCGTGACCGCGCACACGCGGTTTCGTGGAAGGGACCCCGTACGTGAAGCGAAAGCTGACAGCCGGAGCCGTACTCTCCGCCACCGCCCTGCTGGCCGGCGCCATCCAGGTCGCCGCCGCTCCCGCCCAGGCCGCCACCCCCTCGGTGGCGCAGCAGCGCGACGCGCTGATCGCCCTGGCGGGCGGGCAGACCGGCCCGGTGGCCAAGGCGCTCGCGCTCGGCGGCCAGGAGCAACTGGTCGTCAAGGACGCCGTGGTGGATGCCAACGGCACCCGCCACCTGCGCTACGAGCGGACCCTGGGCGGCCTCCAGGTGATCGGCGGCGACCTGGTGGTGCACCAGCGGGCCAACGGCTCGATAGCCTCGGTGGACCGGGCGTTCGCCGGGCAGCTGTCGCTGCCGAGCCTGACCCCGAAGCTCTCCGCCGCCACGGCCGCCACCCAGGCGACCGGCGCGGTGCGGGCCACCGTCGGCATCGCGGCCGACAAGGAGGACGCGGCGATCAGCCGGGTCGACGGCGCCGGCGCGGCCACCCTGGTGGTCTGGGCCGCCGACGGCAGCCCGCGGCTCGCCTACCAGACCGTGGTCGAGGGCCTGCGGGCCGACGGCACGCCGAGCCGCCAGCGGCTGATCACCGACGCGGCCACCGGCGCGGTGCTCGCCGCGCACGAGGAGATCCAGACCGCGACCGGGACCGGCAAGGGCGTCAACGTCGGCTCCGTCACGCTGACCACCACCCAGAGCGGCTCGACGTACCAGCTGAAGGACGCCTCCCGCGGCAACCAGTGGACCGGCAACGCCGCCAACGGGAACGCGCTCTACACCAGCACCACCAACGCCTGGGGCAACGGCCTGCCCTCCAACACGCAGTCCGCCGCGGTGGACGCCCAGTTCGGCGCGGGTGCCACCTGGGACTACTACAAGAACACCTTCGGCCGCAACGGCATCAAGAACAACGGCGTCGGCGCGAGCAGCCGGGTGCACTACGGCAGCAACTACGTCAACGCCTTCTGGGACGACTCCTGCTTCTGCATGACGTACGGGGACGGCTCCGGCAACACCCACCCGCTGACCGCGATCGACGTGTCCGGCCACGAGATGACCCACGGCGTCACCTCGGCCACCGCCGGGCTGATCTACTCCGGCGAGTCCGGCGGCCTCAACGAGGCCACCTCGGACATCCTCGGCACCATGGTCGAGTGGTACGCCAACCTGCCGGTGGACGTGCCGGACTACCTGATCGGCGAGAAGCTCAACATCAACGGCAACGGCACCCCGCTGCGCTACATGGACAAGCCCTCCAAGGACGGCGCGTCCAAGGACTCCTGGTACTCCGGGGTCGGCAACGTGGACGTCCACTACTCCTCGGGCGTGGCCAACCACTTCTTCTACCTGCTGGCCGAGGGCAGCGGCGCCAAGACCATCAACGGCGTCAGCTACAACAGCCCGACCTCCAACGGCTCGACCGTCACCGGCATCGGCCGGGACAAGGCCGCCGCGATCTGGTACCGCGCGCTGACCGTCTACTTCACCTCCACCACCAACTACAAGGCCGCCCGCACCGGCACCCTGAGCGCGGCGGCGGACCTCTACGGCCTCGGCAGCCCCCAGTACAACGCGGTGGCCGCGGCCTGGAGCGCGGTGAACGTCAACTAGCACCTCACCAGCCACCTCCGGAAACGGCGACAGGCTGCCGCGGCCCACTGGGAGAGGGGGGCCTCGGCAGCCTGTCGGCCGTTACCGGTCCGCGCGGCGGGCGGCGGGCGGTCAGCGGGTCACGCGGCGGCGGGCTCGCGCTCGGCGGCGGCCGGGTGCTCGCCGCGCTCCTCCTTGGCGAGCATCCGCTCGGCGAAGAAGCCGCCGGTGGGCAGCACCGAGAGGACGAAGAGCAGGACACCGCGCTTGAGGTCCCACTTCTGCGCCTGCCAGGCCATGATCCAGAAGACCGCGTACAGGATGAACAGGATCCCGTGGATCATGCCCATCACCGGGACACCGTCGAAGCTGGTGGTGCGCTTGAGCACCGAGCAGACCAGCAGCAGGATGAAGGAGACCCCTTCGGGGCCGGAGACCAGGCGCAGTCGGTGGACGGCGGCGTTGCTCTTCACGTTCGGTTCCTCACCGGGGCGGGGGCGGCGGAGTGCGCGGTTCGGGAGCCGGGCATGCGCACAGTGCTTGTGAACGGGCTCACAAGCCGTCACCCATTATCACCGACCCACCCGTCCGGACGACCCCGGGGGCCGGACACGTGCCCGATGTCACAGGACCGTCCGGATCGCCGCCGGCCGGGACCGCGCGCGTCCGCCGCCCGCCCCGGCCTGAGCTGCGAATTTGTCCCAGACCCGTACCAGAACCTCCCCGCCCCTCCCCCGAGGGCGCCCGGTCCCGCTAGATTGCGGCCGTGGCACAGTTTCGACTCCAGGGGTCCAAGGTGCTCGCCGTCGACATGACGGGCGACGCCGTGAAAGCCAGAAATGGCTCGATGGTCGCGTACAGCGGCCAGATGAACTTCAAAAAGCTCACCGGCGGCGGCGACGGCCTGCGCGGCATGGTGACCCGACGGCTGACCGGCGAGCAGATGACGGTCATGGAGGTGAAGGGGAAGGGCACCTGCTACTTCGCCGACAAGGCCACCGAGATCAACCTGGTCCGGCTGAACGGCGAGACGCTCTACGTCGAGTCGGACAACCTGCTCTGCACCGAGGCCACGCTGAAGACCGGCACCAGCTTCACCGGTCTCAACGGCATGTCCTCGGGCAACGGCCTGTTCACCACCAAGGTCGAGGGCCACGGCTGGGCCGCCGTCACCTCCAAGGGGCCGGCGGTCATCCTGCGGGTCTCCCAGGGCATGCCGCTGCGGGTGGACCCGGGGGCGTACGTGGCGCACACCGGCAGCCTGCACCGGAGCCTGAAGTCGGGCGCCGGCTGGAGCACCTTCATCGGCGAGGGCGGTGGCGAGGCCGTCCAGGTGGAGTTCACCGGCGAGGGCCTGGTGTACGTGCAGCCGTCGGAGAAGGCCACCATCGGGGGTGACGTCTGATGCCGTTCACGAAGGTCAACAACAAGATGGTCGAGGCCCGGGTCGTCCCCGGGCAGCGGCTGTTCAGCCAGCGCGGCGCGATGCTCGCGTACACCGGCGAGGTCCGCTTCACCCCGAACATCACCGGCGGGCAGGGCGGGGTGATGTCGATGATCGGCCGCCGGGTGGCCAACGAGGACACCCCGTTGATGACGGTCGAGGGCCAGGGCACCGTGATGTTCGGCCACGGCGGCCACCATGTGCACGTGATCGAGCTGGCCGGCGACACCCTCTTCGTGGAGGCGGACCGGCTGCTGGCCTTCGACGGCTCGCTGCAGCAGTCCACCATGTTCATGGGCTCGCAGGGCGGTGTGATGGGGATGGTCCGCGGCCAGGTCACCGGCCAGGGCCTGTTCACCACCAAGCTGGACGGCCACGGCTCGGTGGCGGTGATGGCCCACGGCGGTGTGTTCGAGCTGCCGATCACCCCGAACCAGCCGGTGCACGTCGACCCCCAGGCCTATGTCGCGCACCGCGGCCAGGTCCAGAACAAGCTGTCCACCGCGCTGGGTTGGCGCGACATGATCGGGCGCGGCTCCGGCGAGGCGTTCCAGCTGGAGCTGTCCGGGAACGGCACGGTGTTCGTGCAGGCGAGCGAGGAGAAGCTCTGATGTCCTACCCGCCGCCGCCCCCGTACGGCCAGCCGAACAGCCCGTACGGCCAGCAGCCGCCGTACAACCAGCCCACCCAGCCCGGCTATCCGGCGCCCCCGCCGCCCGGCTACGGCCCGCCGCCGGGGCCCGGGTACCCGCCCCCGCCGCCGCAGGGCCACCCGCAGCAGGGCGGCTACCCGCCGCCCCCGCCGCAGGGCTACCCCGCCCAGCCGCAGCAGCAGTACGCCCAGGAGCAGTTCGGCGGCGCCCAGGCCCCGCTGCCGACGGCGCAGAGCGGCTCCGGCCCGGTGGTGTACGACGCGCACAGCCTGCCGGTCAACGACAACGTCAACCCGTACGCCTTCTCGGTGGACCTGAACGGGGCGTACTTCCTCCAGAAGGGCAAGATGATCGCCTACTACGGCGACATCTCCTTCAAGGGCGTCGGCTCCGGCGTGCTCGACCGGATGATCGGCCAGCACTTCAACTCGCCGATGCACGCGGCGGACTGGGTGGTCGCCGAGGGCCGCGGCAGGCTGCTGCTGGCCGACCGCGCCTTCGACCTCAACTCCTACGACCTGGAGGACGGCAACCTGACCGTCCGCTCGGGCAACCTGCTGGCCTACGAGCCCACGCTGCGGCTCAAGCAGTCGATCATCCCGGGCTTTCTGACCCTGATCGGCACCGGCAAGTTCGTCGCGGCCTCCAACGGCCCGGTGCACTTCGTCGAACCGCCGATCCGGGTGGACCCGCAGGCGCTGGTCGGCTGGGCGGACTGCCCGGCGCCGTGCCACCACTACGACCACGACTACATGCACGGGGTGATCGGCGGGCTCCGCCGCCTCACCGGGCTGGGCGGAGCGTCCGGCGAGGAGCACCAGTTCGAGTTCATCGGCGCCGGCCAGGTACTGCTGCAGTCCACCGAGATCCTGCTGGCCGAGCGCGCGGTGGGGGACGTGCACGTCGAGGCGGGCGTGCCGATGGGCGGGGTTCCGTCCCAGCCCGGACAGGGCCACGGCGGGGGCGTGCCCGGCCTCGGTAACCTGGGCGATCTCGGGCGACGTTTCGGCCTGTAAATTTGTACAAGATTTAACTAAATGGGGTATGCTGTCCCCATGGATGCGCACACGATCGACGCCGCGGACGTCTCCCCCTCGCCACCCGGGGAGGAGACGCCCTGGCTGACGGCCCGGGAGCAGCAACTCTGGCGCGCGCATCTGGAGGTCTCCAGACTGCTGGACTACCAGCTCGGCCGTGAACTCCAGCCGCACAACCTGGCGATCAACGACTACGAGATCCTGGTCGTGCTCTCCGAGGCACCGGAGCGCCGGATGCGGATGACCGACCTGGCGACCGCGACCCTCCAGTCCAAGAGCCGGCTCTCGCACCAGATCACCCGGATGGAGACGGCCGGCCTGGTACTCCGCCAGGAGTGCCCGGGCGACCGCCGCGGCCTCTACGCCCACCTCACCGAGCAGGGCTGGGAGACCATGCAGAAGGTCGCCCCGGACCACGTGCGCAGCGTCCGGGCGCACTTCATCGACCGCTTCACCCCGGAGCAGCTGGACGCGATGTACGAGGCGCTGGCACCCGTCGCCGAGCACCTGCGCGGGCTGCGCGGACGGGCCTGACCATCGGTGAGGGCCCGGCCTCCCCCCGTCGGGGAGGCCGGGCCCTTCGGCGTCCCGGCCCGGAAACCGGCCCCGGCTCAGCTCTGGGTCAGCCCGGCGACCAGTTCGTCGGCGGCGCCGTACGGGTCCAGCCCGCCGGCCACCACCCGCTCGGCCAGGGCGGTCAGGTGACGGTCGCCGCGCAGGTCGCCGATCCGGGCCCGCAGCGCGGCCAGCGCGATCGCCTCGATCTCGTCGGCCGCCCGGCGGCGACGGCGCACGGCCAGCTCGCCGTGCTCCTCCAGCCAGGCCCGGTGCTTCTCCAGCGCCTCGACCACCTCGTCCACACCCTCGCCGCGGGCCGCGACGGTCTTCACGATCGGCGGCCGCCAGTCCCCCGCCTCCCGGGCCTCGCCGAGGCCGAGCATGTGGTTCAGCTCCCGGGCGGTCGCGTCGGCGCCGTCCCGGTCGGCCTTGTTGACCACGAAGACGTCGCCGATCTCCAGGATCCCGGCCTTGGCGGCCTGGATGCCGTCGCCCATGCCGGGGGCGAGCAGCACCACGGTGGTGTCCGCCTGGGCGGCGATCTCCACCTCGGACTGGCCCACGCCGACGGTCTCGACCAGGATCACCTCACAGCCGGCCCCGTCCAGCACGCGCAGCGCCTGCGGGGCCGTCCAGGAGAGCCCGCCGAGGTGGCCGCGGGTGGCCATCGAGCGGATGAACACCTCCGGGTCGGTGGCGTGCTCCTGCATCCGGACCCGGTCGCCGAGCAGCGCGCCGCCGGAGAACGGCGAGGACGGGTCCACGGCCAGCACCCCGACCCGCTTGCCGAGCCGGCGGTAGGCGGAGACCAGGGCGGAGGTCGAGGTCGACTTGCCCACGCCGGGCGAGCCGGTCAGCCCCACCGTGTACGCCTGCCCGGTGTAGGGGGCGAGCGCCGCCATCGCCTCGCGCAGCTGGGGCGCGCCGTTCTCGACCAGCGAGATCAGCCGGGCGACCGCACGCGGACGGCCCTCCCGGGCCTGCTCGACCAGCGTCGCGACATCGATCATCGGGCAGCTCCTCACGGGATCGGGGCCGCGGACCACCCCTGGCGGTCCGCGGCCCCGAAGGCAGGTCGGACGATCAGGCCTTCGGAACCCTGACGATCAGCGCGTCGCCCTGGCCGCCACCGCCGCACAGCGCGGCCGCGCCGACACCGCCGCCGCGCCGCTGGAGCTCCAGCGCCAGGTGCAGCACCACACGGGCGCCGGACATCCCGATCGGGTGGCCGAGCGCGATCGCGCCGCCGTTGACGTTGACGATGTCCGAGGAGACGCCCAGGTCCTTCATGGACTGGTGGGCGACCGCGGCGAAGGCCTCGTTGATCTCGATCAGGTCGAGGTCGGCGACCTCCAGGCCCTCCTTGGCCAGCGCGTGCCGGATCGCGTTGGACGGCTGCGACTGCAGCGAGTTGTCCGGGCCCGCGACATTGCCGTGCGCGCCGATCTCGGCGATCCAGCTCAGGCCCAGCTCCTCGGCCTTGGCCCGGCTCATCACGACCACGGCGGCGGCCCCGTCCGAGATCTGCGAGGAGGTGCCGGCGGTGATCGTGCCGTCCTTGGCGAAGGCCGGGCGCAGCCGGGCCAGGCCCTCGACCGTGGTGTCGGCGCGGATGCCCTCGTCCTGGCTGAAGACGACCGGCTCGCCCTTGCGCTGCGGGATGGCGACCGGGACGATCTCGGCCTCGAAGACGCCGTTCTGCTGCGCCTTGGCGGCCCGCTGGTGCGAGGCGGCGGCGATCTCGTCCTGGACCTCGCGCGGGATGCCCAGGCGGGTGTTGTGCTTCTCGGTGGACTCGCCCATCGGGATGTTCTCGTAGGCGTCGGTGAGCCCGTCGTACGCCATCGCGTCCAGCAGCTCGATCGCGCCGTACTTGTAGCCCTCGCGGGACTTCGGCAGCAGGTGCGGGGCGTTGGTCATCGACTCCTGGCCGCCGGCCACCACGATGTCGAACTCACCGGCCCGGATCAGCTGGTCGGCCAGCGCGATGGCGTCCAGGCCGGAGAGGCAGACCTTGTTGACGGTGAGCGCCGGGACGTTCATCGGGATGCCCGCCTTGACGGCGGCCTGACGGGCCGGGATCTGGCCGGCGCCGGCCTGCAGCACCTGGCCCATGATCACGTACTGGACCTGCTCACCCGTGATGCCGGCCCGCTCCAGAGCCGCCTTGATCGCGAAGCCGCCGAGGTCGGCGCCGGAGAAGCCCTTGAGCGAACCGAGCAGGCGACCCATCGGGGTCCGCGCACCGGCAACGATCACAGAGGTGGTGTTGGTCATGGGACGGGCCCCTTCGCACGTCGTGGCCAGGTGAGGATGCCGCTCAATGTACTGACCTGTTACCCGCCCGTCACCGGAACGACGGTGTGATCGAGCGCACTGGCACTGTCCAGTCAACACCGTGTCAACGCGGTTCGGGTGAACCACGGGCGTGTGAGCAGACTCGCACGCCGAGCACTGGCGCGTTCCAGCGGCATGCGCTGCACTGTTGCCGTCCCGCCGCCCGCCCCGCCGCCCGCTCGGATCGCCCGCTCGGACGGCCGGCCCAGACCCGGAGGTCGCCGTGCTGACCCGTATCGACCACATCGGCATCGCCTGCTTCGACCTCGACCGGACGGTCGAGTTCTACCGCACCACCTACGGCTTCGAGGTGTTCCACAGCGAGGTCAACGAGGAGCAGGGGGTCCGCGAGGCCATGCTCAAGATCAACGACACCGGCGACGGCGGCGCCTCCTACCTCCAGCTGCTGGAGCCCACCCGGCCCGACTCCACCGTCGCCAAGTGGCTGGAGAAGAACGGCGAGGGCGTCCACCACATCGCCTTCGGCACCGCCGACGTCGACGGGGACTCCGAGGCGATCCGCGCCAAGGGCGTCCGGGTCCTCTACGAGCAGCCCCGAACCGGCTCGATGGGGTCCCGGATCACCTTCCTGCACCCCAAGGACTGCGGCGGCGTCCTGACCGAACTGGTCACCTCCGCCGGGGGCGACGGGCAGCAGGCGCACTGAGCGCCCGGCGGGTGCCGTCCGGCGACGGCACCCGCTTCCCGCCGCCCGTTCGCTCAAAACCCGTCAGTAATCTCACCCCGCACCCGGAAAACCCCCACGCGCCCATTCCCCCACTGGGCGCTCCCACTACAATGCCCGAGTGCGCGAAGACTCCGGGGGACGGGGACGACGAGCACGGCCGATGACAGGCCGTCCGCCCCCGGGGTGGCCGGCCCGTCGCAGGGGAGTCCATTACGCGGGCACGGCTGAACAGTCTCAGTTCGGATCTGTCACCATATTCTCCACAAGGCAAGAGTTCGCCCAGGAGTCCACTCGGACGGGGGAACGCGGAACCACCGCGCTTCCACGGCCAGGGCTCCGACGACCGTGGCGGACGCCCCCGACCAGAGGGGGCCGTCCACCGGCTGCGGATGCAAGGACCAGTCGGACCGGGCCCCGGACAAGCGGGAACCCGAACCGGCCGGGTCGAGGACGCGACCAGGAGATGGATGGGACCGCGGAGTGCGGGGCTACGACCGCTACGAGGTTGACGATCACCTCTCCCAGTTCGAGGCCGAGATGGATCGGACTCGCAAGGAGCGGGACAAGTCAGTCGAGCATGCCGAGGACCTCGCCTACCAGGTGGAGGTGCTCCGGGCCAAGCTGCACGAGTCCCGTCGCATGCTCGCCCAGCCGCGCGCCTTCGACGCCGTTTCCGGCCAGGCCGAGCAGATGCTCCGCACCGCCGAGATGCAGGCCCAGCAGCTGCGCGCCGACGCCGAACGGCAGCTGCGCGACTCCCAGGCGGCCACCCAGCGGCTGATGGCCGAGGCCGCCGAGCGCACCGCCCGGCTGGAGGCCGAGCTCACCGCCCGCCGCCGCCAGCTCGAGGAGGAGCTCGCCGAGCTGCGCCGCAGCGCCGAGCAGCACGTCAACGAGAACGTCAACTGGGCCGAGCAGACCCGGGCCGGCACCGAGCAGGAGGCCCAGCGCCTGCTCCAGGAGGCCCGCGCCGAGTCCGAGCGGATGATGGCCGCCGCCCGGGCCGAGGCCACCGCCCTCGCCGACCAGGCCCGCGCCCAGACCGCCGCCGACGTGGACGCCGCCCGCGGCGAGGCCCAGGCCGCCGCCGAGGCCGCCCTCCAGCGGGCCCAGAGCGACGCCCAGCGACTGCTGCGCGCCGCCTCCGAGCAGGCCCAGCAGGCCAGCGCCCAGGCCGCCGCGGACGTCAACGCCGCGCGCGGCGAGGCCCAGCAGCAGCTGGCCGGCGCCCACGCCGCCGCCGGACAGCAGCTCGCCTCCGCCCAGGCCGAGATCGGCCGGCTCAAGGAGCAGGCCGCCGCCGAGCAGGCCCGCGCCGAGCAGGAGCTCGCCCACGCCCAGGCCGAGATAGAACGGCTGCGCGCCGAAGCGATCGCCGAGGCCGAACGCACCCGCCGGGAGGCCGCCGAACTGCGGGCCCAGGCCGAGGTCGCCGCCGAACAGCTCCAGGCCGACGCCGAGGCCGCCGCCGAGCGCAAGGTCGCCGACGGCGAGGCCGCCAACGAGCAGCGCTCGCAGACCGCCCGGGCCGAGGTCGCCCGGATGGTCGCCGTCGCCACCAAGGAAGCCGAGGCCATCAAGGCCGAGGCCGCCACCAAGAAGGCCGAGGCGGAGGCCGCCAAGGCCGCCGCCGCCGAGGAGAGCGAGCGGCTGCGCGCCACCGCCGAGTCGGTGGCCGGCCAGCTGCGGGCCGAGGCCGAGGCCGCCATCGCCGAGCTGCGCGCCACCGCCGAGCGCGATGTCGCGGAGCTGCGGGCCCAGGCCGAGGCCGCCGCCGCACAGCTGCGCGCCGAGGCCGAGGAGGAGGGCCGGGCGGCCGGCGCCAAGGACGCCACCGTCCACCTCGCCAAGGCCGCCAAGACGGCCGAGGAGGTGCTCGCCCGGGCCGACCAGGACGCCGGCACCGCCCGGAGCGAGGCGGCCGCCGAGGCCGAGCGGATCCGGACCGAGGCCGCCGCCGAGGCCGAGCGGCTACGCGAGCAGGCGCAGGCCGCCGTCGAGCAGGCCCAGAACGCCGCGCTGGACGACGCCGCCGGCATCCGCGAGCGGGTGCAGCAGATGCAGGACGAGGCCGCCCGGCTGCGCGCCGAGGCCGAGGAGCTGCGCTCCCAGGCGGCCGCCGAGGCCGACCGGGTGCGCGGCGAGGCCCGCCGCCAGGCCGTCGTGCAGATCGAGGAGTCGGCGAAGAGCGCCGAGGAGCTGCTCACCAGGGCCAAGGCCGACGCGGACGAGCTGCGGGCCGGTGCGGCCGGTGAGATCGAGCGGCTGCGCGCCCAGGCCAAGGAGCAGGCCGCCGAGACCCAGAGCCGCGCCGAGCAGACCCTCACCCGGGCCCGGGCCGAGGCCGAGAAGATCACCGCCACCGCCGAGCAGCAGGGCCAGGACGCGCTGGCCGCCGCCAAGGCAGCGGCCGCCGAGAACCGGACCGCCGCCGAGCGCGAGACCGCCGAACTGCGCCGCGAGGCAACCGAGTTCGACCATCGGGTGCGCGCCGAGGCGAACGCCTCGGCCGAGGCCGTCCGGGCCGACGCGCAGGCCGAGGCCGCAGCCGTCCTGGACGCCGCGGTGGCCGACTCCGAGCGGCTGCGCACCGAGACCGACGCCGAGCTGGCCCGCTCCCGTGGCGAGGCCGAGGCGGCCGCCGACGCGCTGCGCGAGGAGAGCCGGCGCGAGCGCGAGGAGGCCTCCGACGGGCTGCTCCGCGAGCGCGAGGAGACCGCCGAGCACCTGGCCGCCGCCAAGGCCGCACGCGAGCAGGCCGAGCAGGCCGCCGCCGAGCTCACCGAACGGACGGCCGCGGAGACCGCCGCGCAGCGCGAGGCCGCCGAAACCCACGCCACCCGCGTCCGCACCGAAGCCGAACAGGCCGCCACCGAACTCACCGAGCGCACCGCCGCAGAGACCACCCGCCTCCAGGCCGAGGCCGAACAGGCCGCAGCCGAACTCACCGAGCACACGGCCGCGGAAACCGCCCGCCTCCAGGCCGAGGCCGAACAGGCCGCAGCCGAACTCACCGAGCGCACCGCCGCGGAAACCGCCCGCCTCCGGGCCGAGGCCGAACAGGCCGCCACCGAACTCACCGAGCGCACCGCCGCGGAGACCGCCGCGCAGCGCGAGGCCGCCGAAACCCACGCCACCCGCGTCCGCACCGAAGCCGAACAGGCCGCCACCGAACTCACCGAGCAGACCGCCGCAGAGACCACCCGCCTCCGGGCCGAGGCCGAACAGGCCCTGGAGGCCGCCAAGGCCGCCGCCGAGCGGCGGCGGACCGAGGCCGCAGCCGCGGCGAAGGCGGTGCGCGAGAAGGCCGAGGCCGAGCTGGCCCTGGCCGCCGAGCAGGCCTCGACCGTCCGCGCCGAGGCCGGGCGGGAGCTGTCCGAGGCCCGCGCCACCGCCCAGAACATCCGCACCGAGGCGGCGGGGGTGCTGGAGCAGGCCCGCGTCGACGGCGAGGAGCTCGTCGCCGCCGCCAAGGCCGAGGGCGCCGAGCTGGTCGCCGTCGCCGAGGACGAGGCCGCCGAGGTCCGCCAGTCGGTGGCCGGTATGTACGAGGCCGCCTCGCAGCAGATCGCCGAGCAGCGGGCCACCGCCGAGCGGGAGGCCACCGAGGTCCGCGACCGGGCCGAGCAGGACGCCGCCGAGCTGCGCGACACCGCCGACCGCGAGACCACCGAACTGCGGGCACTGGCGGAGCGGGAGACCACCGAACTCCGCGAGCGGACCGACCGCGCCGTCGCCGAGCTGCACGAGGCCGCCGACCAGGAGACCGCCGAGCAGCGGGCCCTGGCCGACCGCGAGACCGCCGAGCAGCGCGCCCTCGCCGAGCGGGAGACCACCGATCTGCGGGCCAGGACCGCCGCCGAGGTGGCCGCGCTGCGCGAGCAGACCGCGCTGGAGCTGGCCGCCGAACGCGAGGCGGTCGAGTCCGAACTGGCCCACCAGCGCGTCGAGGCCCAGGCCTACGACGAACAGCTGCGCGCCGACGCCGAGGCCGAGCTGCGCGCCGCCCAGGAGGCCGCCGACCAGCAGCGCGCCGAGTCCGAGGCGCTGGCCGCCCGGACGGTGGCCGCCGCCGAGGAGCGGGCCGCCGCCACGATCGCCGAGGCGGAGGAGTTCGCCGCCTCGCTACGGGCGGAGGCCGAGGAGTACGCGCTGGCCACCCGGACCCTCGCGGACGACTACGACACCGCCACCCACGCCCGGGCCGACGCCTACGACGCCGACACCCGCGAGGCCGCCGAGCAGTTCGACCGGGCCACCCGGGACCAGGCCAACTCCGTTCTGGAGAAGGCCTTCGCGGACGCCGAGGCACTCGGCGAGGACGCCCAGACCACCGCACTGGCCACCACCGCCGCCGCCGAGGAGCAGGCGGACGCGATGGTCGCTGCCGCTCGCAAGGAGGCCGACCGGCTGGTCGCCGCCGGCGAGGCGGCCGGCCAGAACGAGGTCGAGAAGGGCCGGGCGGACGCCGACGCGCTGCTCTCCGAGGCCCGCCGGGACGCCACCGCGATCCGCGAGCGCGCCGAGGAGCTGCGCGAGCGCACCGACGCCGAGGTCGAGGCGCTGCACGAGCGCGCCCGCAAGGAGAACGCGCAGGCGATGAAGTCGGCCGGCGAGCGGGTGGACGCCCTGGTGACGGCCGCTCAGGAGCAGCTGACCGAGGCCGAGGAGCAGGCGGTGGCCACCGTCGCCGAGGCCGAGGACCGGGCGGCGGCGCTGGTCGCGGCCGCCGAGGAGCGCGCCAACGAGCTGACCTCGCAGGCGTCCGCCGAGGCCAGCAAGGTCCGGATCTCGGCCGTCCGCAAGGCGGAGGGCCTGCTGAAGGAGGCCGAGACCAAGCTCGCCGACTCCACCAGCCGCGCCGAGGCCCTGATCGTCAAGGCCGAGGCCAAGCTGAAGTCCGCCCAGGACGACGCGGAGGAGCGGGTCGAAGCCGCCTCGACCGAGGCGGAGAAGCGGCTGCGGGCCGCCGACGAGACCGCGGACGAGCAGATCGAGCTGGCGAAGGCGGAGGCCGAGCGGCTCCTCACCGAGGCCCGGGCCGAGGCGAAGCGGGTCACCGGCGAGGGCCGGCGCGAGCTGGACGAACTGGTGCGGCGCCGCAAGGACATCAACACCGAGATCTCCAGGGTGCAGGACGTGCTGTCCGCGCTGGAGGCGTTCGAGGCGCCGTCACCGGTCGCACAGACCAACGGGGGAAGCAGCAACAAGAAGGACGGGGGTGCCAAGGCCGGTGCCGGAGTGGGCGCCCCCCGGTCGGGTGGCAATCGCTCCGGTGGCGCACCACCCGATTGAGCGGACATTCTCCGCGATGCAACGGCATTTCGCCGACGACACTCCGGTAACGTGTCAGGATTCCCTCAACCACCTCAGCGGTTTGACGACAGGAAGCCCAGAACCCCATGAGCGACAGTCACTCCCCTCACGGCTTCGACCTGGTGCGCCGTGGGTACGAGCGCGCCCAGGTCGACGAGCGGATCACCAAGCTGGTGGCCGACCGTGACAGTGCCTTGACCCGGATCAGTGCGCTGGAGAAGCGCATCGAGGAGCTCCACCTCGAGACCCAGACCGCCCAGGCGGCGGTCACGGAGACGGAGCCCTCCTACGCCGGTCTCGGCGCCCGGGTCGAGAAGATCCTGCGGCTCGCCGAGGAGGAGGCCAAGGACCTGCGCGAGGAGGCGCACCGCGCCGCCGAGCAGCACCGCGAGCTGGCCGAGGCGGCCTCCCAGCAGGTGCGCAGCGAGGCCGAGAACTACGCCAAGGACCGCAAGGCCAAGGCGGAGGACGAGGGTCTGCGGATCGTCGACAAGGCCAAGAGCGACAGCGCCCAGCTGCGCGCCGAGGCCAACAAGGACGCCCAGAACAAGCGCGAGGAGGCGGACGCCCTCTTCGAGGAGACCCGCACCAAGGCCGCCCAGGCCGCGCTGGAGTTCGAGACCAACCTGGCCAAGCGCCGCGAGCAGTCCGAGCGCGACCTGGCCGCCCGTCAGGCCAAGGCCGAGAAGCGCCTCGCCGAGATCGAGCACCGGGCCGAGCAGCTGCGCCTGGAGGCCGAGAAGCTGCGCACCGACGCCGAGCGCCGCGCCCGCCAGACCGTCGAGACGGCCCAGCGCCAGTCCGAGGACATCGTGGCCGACGCCAACGCCAAGGCCGACCGGATCCGCAGCGAATCCGAGCGCGAGCTGGCGGCGCTCACCAACCGCCGCGACAGCATCAACGCCCAGCTGACCAACGTCCGCGAGATGCTGGCGACGCTGACCGGCGCGGCCGTGGCCGCCGCCTCGCTGCCGAACGACGACAGCATGGGCGTGCCCGCCCAGCAGTCGCGCTGACGCATCACCGACAGGCCCTCACCCGCCCGGGTGGGGGCCTGTTCTGGTTCCCCGCCAGTCCCGCCGCCCGCCCGGCCCCGGCCGGTCCGCCGGATCGCGCCGGATCACGGTGGGCGGGGCACCGGCCCGTCCGGCACCCCGCCCACCCCGCCCACCGCGGCCATCACAGCCACCGCGCTCAGCGCGGGTACGCGCCGTCCGGCCGCTGGTACCCGCTGCTCAGCTGGTTGCCCTCGTCGTCCGACGCGGTGCCGAACCACGAGGTGCACCAGACCGTCACCGAGTCCGGCCAGTACTGCACCTCGAAGGGGTGCCCGGGCCCGTAGTCCCCGTACGAGGTGACGATGAACGTCTCCCCGGGCCGCATCCAGTAGTCCTCGCCGAGCGGCTCCAGGGTCAGCTCGACCAGCGCCTCGCCGCGGTTGGTGACGGGCATCCGGCCGGTCACCTCCAGCGCCGAGAAGTCCCAGCCCGCCGCGTCGCCACTCATCCGGCGACCCGCGCCAGCAGTCTGCGCACCGCCGCGTCGAACGCCTCCGGCGCCTCCAGCGCGCTCAGGTGCCCCACGCCCGGGACGACGGTCAGCTCGGCGTCCGGCCTGGCCCGGACCATCAGCTCGGCCTCGGACAGCGGCGTCAGGCCGTCCTTCTCCCCCGCCACCACGGCGGTCGGCACCCGTACCCCGGCCAGCACGTCCAGGGCGTCCGGCCGGGCCGCCATCGCCCGCTGCGCCCAGGCGACGGCCGCCGGTGACGCCTCCGCGATCATCCCCTCCACCCGCTCCACCAGGTGCCCGGAGTCCGGCCCGAGCTGCCCGGCCGCCGTCCGCTCGTCGAGCAGCAGCCGGACGCTGTCCCGGGCCAGGACGGCGGCGGCGATCCGCTCGCGGTTGGCCCGGGCCGCCTCGGTGTCGGCGGTGGCCCTGGTGTTGGCCAGCAGCAGGCCGGCCAGCCGCCGCGGGTGGCGGCGGGCGAAGGCCAGCGCCACGTACCCGCCCATCGAGAGCCCGCCGACCACCGCCCGTTCGATGCCGGCCGCGTCCAGCAGCAGCGCGACATCGTCGGCGACGGCGTCCAGCGAGGGCTCGTCGGTGCCCAGCTCGGTGCCGCCGAAGCCGCGCTGGTCGGGGGCGAGGACGCGGGCCTCGTCGCCGGTCAGTCCGGGCAGGGCGTCCAGTTGCGCGGACCACATCGAGGCGTTGTGCGGAAAGGCGTGCAGCAGCACGAGAGGTGTTCCGGTGCCGCTCTCGCGGACCGACAATGCGGAGGGGAGCTGGGTCATGGGCCCACCGTAGTTCGGCGCACCCGGCGGGCCCACTCAGCGGGCCGCCATGTCCGCTTTGTCATATCCTGACGGAGAGTAAGGGAGCGCGAATGATCGAGTTGCACGACCTGACAAAACGTTACGGCACGACCCTCGCCGTCGACCGGCTGAGCTTCCAGGTCCCGCAGGGCGTGGTCACCGGTTTCCTCGGCCCCAACGGCGCGGGCAAGTCCACCACGATGCGCATGATCCTCGACCTCGACCGACCCACCTCCGGCCGCGTCACCATCGACGGCAAGCGGTACGGACAGCTCAGCGAGCCGCTCAAGTACATCGGCGCGCTGCTGGAGGCCAAGGCCGTCCACCCCGGCCGCACCGCCCGCGACCACCTGCTCTGGCTCGCCCAGAGCAACCGCATCCCGACCGGCCGGGTGGACGAGGTGCTCAGCCTGGTCGGTCTCACCTCCGTCGCCCGCAAACGCGCCCGCGGCTTCTCCCTCGGCATGGGCCAGCGCCTGGGCATCGCCTCGGCGCTCCTCGGCGACCCGGAGATCGTGATGTTCGACGAACCGGTCAACGGGCTCGACCCGGAGGGCATCCTCTGGATCCGCAACCTGATGAAGCGCCTCGCCGCCGAGGGCCGGACCGTCTTCGTCTCCTCCCACCTGATGAGCGAGATGGCCGTCACCGCCGACCACCTGGTCGTCATCGGCCGGGGCCGGCTCCTCGCCGACCTGCCGATGCCCGAGTTCATCCGGCGCAACTCCCGGTCCGCCGTCCGGCTGCGCACCCCGCAGCCGGAGCTCCTGCTGGACGCGCTGGCCGGCGCCGGGCTGCGCGGCGAACCCGGCCCCGACGGCTCGTACGAGGTGGTCGACGGCAACCTCGCGGCGCTCGGTGAACTGGCCGCCGTCCACGGCGTGGTGCTGCACGAGCTCAGCCCCCAGCAGGCCTCACTGGAGGACGCGTTCATGCAGATGACGGCCGACTCCGTGGAGTACCACGCCGGGGCCGGCGAGGGCTTCGACGCGGCCGGCGCGCCCGGCGCCTGGGGCGCCCGGTGGCACGACGACGGCGCGGCGCGGAAGACCGTGCCGGCCCGGCAGGAGGAGAACTGAGATGGCGTCCTTCCCGGCGGTCCTGCGCTCCGAGTGGACGAAGATCCGCAGCGTCCGCTCCACGGTCTGGACGCTCGCGCTGACCTTCGTGGTCACCCTCGGCCTCGGCGCGCTGCTGTCCCTGCTGACCAACAACAACTTCACCGAGTTCCACCGCAACGAGCAGACCCCGTTCGACGCGACCGGTACCGCCTTCTCCGGCATCATCCTCGGCGAGCTCGCCATCATCGTCTTCGGGGTGCTGGCGGTCGGCAACGAGTACAGCAGCGGGATGATCAGGGTCACCCTGGCCGCCGTCCCCCAGCGCGGCACCCTGCTCACCGGCAAGGCGGTGGTCCTCGGCACGCTGGCCCTGGCGGTCTCGCTGGTCACCGCGTTCCTCACGTTCTTCGCCGGCCAGGCGCTGCTCGGCGACCACTCCACCGGCCTCGGCGAACCGCACGTGCTGCGCGCGGTGTTCGGCGCGGCGCTCTATCTGACGATGCTCTGTCTCTTCTCGGCCGGCGTCACCGCGATGCTGCACAACCAGACGCTGGCCCTGGGCGTGCTGGTGCCGTTCTTCTTCCTGCTCTCGCCGATCCTCTCGGCGGTGCCGAAGGTCAGCACGCTCGCCCACTACTTCCCCGACTACTCGGGTTCGCGGATGATGCTGGTCTACGAGCAGCACGGCCAGCCGTACGGTCCCTGGGCCGGCTTCCTGATCTGC
Source organism: Kitasatospora sp. NPDC088548 (assembly GCF_044753005.1). Lineage (NCBI taxonomy): Bacteria > Bacillati > Actinomycetota > Actinomycetes > Kitasatosporales > Streptomycetaceae > Kitasatospora > Kitasatospora sp. NPDC088548. Next base: position 66,396 of record NZ_JBIVMI010000014.1, on the reverse strand, counting down.
CTGGCCTGGACGCTGGCCGCGCTGGTCGGCGGGGCGCTGGTGCTGAAGAACCGCGACGCCTGAGCCCCCCGGTCTCCCGGGCCCCGACGCGGCGCCCCGCCGGTCTCAGTACCGCGGGGCGCCGCGGCCTCGCTGGACGTTGGAGGCCCGGCGGTCGCGGGCGCCCCAGCAGGCCCGGTGCCAGTGCCGGCGGTCGTCCACCCCGGCACCGTGCGCCGGCCAGGCCACCACGTGGCCGACGCCCGGCGGGATCTCCTGGTCGCAGCCGGGGCAGCGGTAGTAGCGGCCGGCCGTCCCGGCCACCGTCTGCACCACCCACTCGTCGCCCCGGTAGGTCTCCGTGCGGCGCAGCGAGCCGCCGAGCGGGGCGGCCGGCTCCGAGGCCTCGCGGTCGGCTGCGCTCTTGATCCGGTTGCGGCGGGGCGACACGTCTGGCTACCTCTCTGCGGGGGTTCGAAACCGTTCCAGCCTACGGCCGGGAACTCCTCCCCCGGGCCCCTATCACGGCATCGTCCGGCACTTCGGTGTTTCCGGTGATATCCACCCGTTCTCCAGAGAAATTCAGGGTTCAGCGTGCCATTGGCACATGACATGGGCTACTCACGAGGGGACAGGCGGGGCCCGCAGACCCTGCGCGCACCCGAGGAGGCCCACCGATGACCAAGACCAGCCCCCGAGCCACGACCCGTCGGCCCGTCGGGGTCCGGCCGCCCGCCCCCGGCCCCGCGCTGACGTCCGCCGCCGGGGTGACGGCCGTGTCCGACACCCCGCTGCCCACCCCCCAGCGGGCCGCCGTACTTCCCGCGGACACCGCGCCGGTACGGGTCGGCGCGTTCCTGCTCTCGGCGCAGTTCCCCGGGCAGACCCACGGCGAGGCGCTGGACCGCACCGTCCGGGCCGCCGTCGAGGCCGAGCGCGCGGGCCTGGACAGCGTCTGGCTCGCCGAGCACCACTTCGTCCCGTACGGGGTCTGCCCGAACGCCGCCACGCTCGCCGCGCTGCTGCTCGGCCGCACCCGCCGGATCGGCATCGGCACGGCGGTCAGTGTGCTCTCCACCGCCCACCCGGTGACGCTCGGCGAGCAGGCCGCGCTGCTGCACCTCACCTCGGAGGGGCGGTTCACGCTCGGGGTGGGCCGCGGCGGGCCCTGGATCGACCTGGACGTCTTCGGCGGCGGCGTCGACGCCTTCGAGCAGGGCTTCCCGGAGCGGCTCGACCTGCTGCTGCGGTGGCTGCGCGGCTCCCGGGTGGGCGCGGACGGCCCGCAGTTCAGCTTCCCCGAGGTGGCCGTGGTGCCCCGGGCCGCCGAGCCGCCCCGCCGCCCCGGCCTCGGATCCTGGCTGGGCCTCGGCGATCAGGCCGGGCTGCTGCGGTTCCCGCGCCAGCGCAAGGACGCCGACGGCCCCGACGGGGAGCTCGGCAGCAGCGGGCGGCCGGTGGCCGGCCCGCCGGTGGTGGTCGCCTGCACCTCACCCGGCGGGGTCAGGCTCGCCGCCGAACGCGGCCTGCCGATGCTGCTGGGCATGCACTCCGGCGACGAGGACAAGCTGCGCATGCTGGAGCTGTACCGGACCGCCTGGCTGGCCGCCGGGCGCGGCGAGGAGCAGCTGCGCCGGGTCGGCCGCCAGCATGTCGCGGCCGGCGTGGCCCAGGTCGAGGACCGCACCTCGGCCGCCCGGGCCACCCTGCTGCGCGCGATGCCCGGCTGGTTCGAGTACGGGCTCGGGGCACACCGGACGGTCGACGGACGGGAACGCAAGATGCGCGACCCGCGCGAGTACACCGAGCTGCTCTGCGACCTGCACGCGGTGGGTACGCCGAAGCAGTGCGCCGACCGGCTGCTGGCCACCGCCGAGCGGACGGGCATCCGCCGCTTCGCGCTGCTGGCCGAGGGCAGCGGCGACCGCGACGCGACGCTGCACAACATCGCCCGGCTCGGCTCCGAAGTGCTGCCGCAGCTCGGCTGACCGGTGCCCGACGGGCGGTGCGGACACGGCGGCCGGCGGGGGCCGGTGAGGAGGCCGTCGAACGGCCCGGGCCGCCCCTCCTCCGGTCAGGAGGCGGAGCGGCCCGGTGGCGTTCCGACACGGCCCGGCGGCCGGTCAGCAGTCCCGGAGTTCCTCGGACTGGTTGAGCAGCTGTTCCCGGACGGAGGTGAAACGGTCGAACCGCGCCTCGTTGGCATCCGAGGGCAGGAACACCGCCACCCGGTGACAGTTCTGAAAGGCCAGCCGGACGCCGAAGTGCCGCTGCAGGGCACCCCGGATGGCATCACTGGCGAGGGCCCGGAGGAGCTGGCCGCGGGCCTGCTCGCCGGGCGGCGGTACCTGGTTGTCGGCGAAGTCGGTGCCGTCGACCTTCGCCTGGGCGACCAGCGAGCTGATCAACTCCCAGGCGTACGGCAGGGAGACGCGGACGCAGTCGACGAATTCCCGCTCGTCGACCTCGCCCCGCTCGGCCTTCTCCAGCAGGGCCGGTGAGACGTCGAGCGACATGGATTCTCCTCTCGCGGTCCACCCGCGCGGCGCCCGGGTGGTGATGCGTAGTCCAAGCTGAGGGTGAGGGTGGGCGAATCGCGCGTGATGTCCGGAACACCGTCGAACGGCTGTTTCCGGCACCGTGCGAGGGCGGCGGCGCCGCAGGACGTGTCGAGGGCGCCGACCGCTCAGAACAGCGTGGCAGCCAACGGTGGGCCCAGCCGGTTATTCCTGCGGATTCCTCCGGAAATACGCCTCGGTGCACCAGATTGGCCAGATCCCGTCGGATCGTTCATCTGAAGTCTCCGTCCCCGTTGACAGCGCTCCCGCAAGCATGCCGTCACACACGGTAGCGGCCCATGGGTGTGAGCGCCAGAGCGCGGCGGGCAGTCCTCGGACCGCCGGGCCTCCATGTTCGCGGGGTTCGTGCTTTCTTCACCCGGGCGTCGCGGAATCGCATCAACTGGCCCCGGTGGGCTAGCGTGGTCGACCGTGCGTCTCGTAATTGCCCGCTGCTCAGTCGACTATGCCGGTCGGCTCTCCGCCCATCTGCCCTCCGCCACCAGGCTCATCCTGGTCAAGGCCGACGGCAGCGTCAGCATCCACGCCGACGACCGCGCCTACAAGCCGCTCAACTGGATGTCCCCGCCGTGCGCTCTCAAGGAGGCCGACGGGATCTGGACGGTGGTGAACAAGGCCGGTGAGAAGCTCATCATCACGCTGGAGGAGGTGCTGCACGACTCGTCCCACGAACTCGGGGTCGACCCGGGTCTGATCAAGGACGGTGTCGAAGCGCATCTCCAGGAGCTGCTGGCGGACCGGATGGAGGTGCTCGGCACCGGCTGGTCACTGATCCGCCGCGAGTACCCGACCGCCATCGGCCCGGTCGACATCCTCTGCCGCGACGCGGACGGGGCGACCGTCGCCGTCGAGATCAAGCGGCGCGGCGAGATCGACGGCGTCGAGCAGCTCACCCGCTACCTGGAGCTGCTCAACCGGGATCCGCTGCTCGCCCCGGTGAAGGGCGTCTTCGCCGCGCAGGAGATCAAGCCCCAGGCCCGGGTGCTGGCCACCGACCGGGGCATCGGCTGCGTGGTGCTGGACTACGACGGGCTGCGCGGCATCGACGACGACAAGCTGAAGCTGTTCTGACCGGCTGTTCCCCACCCCACCGGTCCCTACCGGGGCGTCCCGGGCGGCGAGGGGGTTCCGGTCGGCGGTGAGGCCGACCCGGACGGCGTCGTGGGTACCGCGCTCGTCGGCGGGTCCGACGGAGGGGTACTCGCCGGCGCGGTCGGCTGGCCCGATGGCTGGCTCGGTGGCTGCGCCGGCGGAACCACCGGCGGCTGCGGCGGCGCTCCGGAGGCCGGCGGCTGCGGGCTCTCCTCCGTCGCGCTCGGCGACCTGGTGGGCTTCTTCGTCGTGGACGGCGAGTGCGACGGCGTAGTGGTGGTCGCCGACGGCGTGGGGCTCGTCCGGTCCGCCGTCGCAGGCTCCCCCGATTCGCCCGGGTCGCCCGGTACGTCGGTGCCGCCGGAGGCGGTCGGACGGGGGCTGGTGCCGGAGCGCGGCAGGACCGGGGTGCCGGGCAGGCCGGAACCGTCGTCGGTGCTGCTGTGCGGATCGGTGCCCTTGTGCTCCTCCGGGCCGGCGACGCTCAGCGCGACCGCCGTGCCGAGCACCCCGAGCGCGAGCACGGCCGCCGAGGCGGCGACCACGGTGCGCCGCTTGTGGCCGGCCGTGCCGGGGGTGGTCTTGAACCGCCAGGGCACCTGGGCCATCGACCTGATGCCGGGGCGCCGCACGGGCGCCGGGCCGGACGGCTCGGCGGCCGGCAGCCGGCGGCCGTCGGCGCGCAGCAGGTCGAGCATCCGGCCGGCGGCGACGACCCCGCGCTGCTCACCGAGAGCGGCCCGCAGGGCGAGCGCGGCCTCCAGCTCGGCCACCGCCCTGGCAGGCTCCCGGGCACAGATCGCGTACACGCCCAACTCGTGGTGGAACCAGGCCTCGTCGGCCTGCGAGCCGGCCCGGCGGGCGGCCTCCAGGCCCAGCTCGAGCGCACGCTCCCAGGCCCCCCAGCGCAGCGCCAGCGCCAGCGCGGGGGCGGCGGCCCGGGCCAGCCGCAGCACCGAGGCCGTCCGGCCGGCGGCCCGGTCGGCCAGCAGCGCGCCGATCACCACCTCCGCCTCGGCGGCGATCTGTTCGGTGGAGACCGAGCTGTGCCCGACCCACCAGGCGAAGTGCTGGGCGGCGCCGTCCACGCTGTCGCGGGCCGGCCAGTGCGGGGCGAGGAGTTCGAGCGCGCCCGCGGTCAGCCGGTGATGGCCGCCGATGGACACCGCGAGCCCGGCGTCGGCGAGTTCGTGCAGCGCGTTCTCGCCCTGGCCGACGTCGATCAGCGCGGGCAGGTGCGGCGCGGTCGGGCACTCGCCGCCGAGCGCGACGGCGAGGCGCAGCACGGCCTGTGCGGGCTCGCTCAGGCCCTCGGCGAGCCGGACGGCGGGCGAGGCGCTCTCGGCGACGGACGGCAGCGGGACGGTCCGGCGCAGCGCGCCTTCGCGGACCGCGGGGTCGGGGTCGTGGACGGGCTCCCGGACCGCGCCGAAGACGTCCAGCCGGTCCTCCTCGGCCGCGACCAGCGCGTCCACCGCGACATCCCGCTGCCGCAGCAGCGCGGCGGCCTGGACGAAGCGCAGCGGCAGGCCCTCGGACTCGAACCAGAGGTCGACCGCCCAGGCCTTCTCGGTCTCGTCCAGCGGCCGGCCGGCCAGCCGGGCGGCGAGCCCGAGACAGGCGGACCGGGAGAGCCCGGCGACGAGGTGGTCCTGGAGCCGGGAGCCGGGCGGCAGGACCGGGCCGTCGGGGGCGACGGAGATCAGGAAGGCGCAGTCGGGGGCGGCGGCGAGCAGCCGCTCCAGCTCGGGCCCGGCCGGTTCGACCTCGTCGATCACCACCACCGCGCCGACCTGGGCGAGGTGCTCGGCGAGCGTGCCCGGATCCGGCCGGTAGCCGGGGGCGTGGTGGGTGGCGGCGAAGAGGTCCTGGAGCAGATCGGCGGCGGTGCGGCGGTGGCCGCAGAGCTGGACGACGCCGCCGGGGGCGAGGTCGCCGGCCGCCTCGGCCACGGCGGACAGCAGGGCGCTGCGGCCCGAGCCGGCCTGGCCGACCAGGCGTATCGAGCGGCCCTCGGCGAGCAGGGCGAGCAGCCGGGCCGTGTCGGCCTCGCGGTCGAGCAGCGGCAGGTCGGCGGGCCCGGCGCCGAGGGCGAGCGGTCCGACCGCGCGGCCCGGGCCGCCGACCGGGCCGCGGGCGGGCTCGGTACGCCCGATCCGGCGGGGGCGGGGCCGCCACTCCTCGGGGCAGGGCCGTGCCTCGGAGCCGTCCGGGGTGCCGACGCTCACCAGCAGGCCGCCGGAGACCAGCTCACCGCCCCGGATGCGCACGGCCTCCTGCCGGAACTCACCGGATGGCTGTCCCACGTTCTGCTCCCCGCCCCATGCCCGGCCGTCCGGCGCCCCACGCCGACCGGCCGACGACTGCGTACGGCCGCGTACGGGTCGGGGCGGCTCCCGGCCGAAGGCTGGGGAGCCGGACCTGGCCCCGGCGGCCGTCTTCCTGAGGGCAGACTCTTGCACATCCGCGCCCGCCGGTGCAGGGCGGTCCCGCCCCGGGCACCGGGCCGTCCCGGCGAGGCGGGCGGAGCGGGCGGAGGGCCGGTCCGGCGATGCGCCGCGCACGCCCGGCGGGACCTCCCGGACGGGCCCTACAGCACCGGCCCCAGCGCGGGCAGGGTGGCGCCGAGCGGCTCGGCGACGACACCGTCCACGGCGAGGATGCGGTGCAGCCGGGTGGCCACCAGCAGCCGCTGGAGCTGGGCCGGGACGGAGCGCAGGACGAGCCGGCGGCCGATCCGGCCGGCCCGCCGGTGGGTGCCCATGATCACGCCGAGACCGGTCGCGTCCCAGAACTCCAGCCGGGCGAGGTCGAGCACGAGGTCGCCCCGGCCGCCGTCGACGGCCTGGTGCAGCCGGGCCCGCGCGTCGGCGGCGGTGCGCACGTCGAGGCGGCCTTCGATGGCCAGCGCCGTCTGGTCGCCGGTGATGCGCATGCTCTCCTCCTCGGCCTGGCAATCCTGGTACCGGGTCGTTCCGCCCCGGCCGCGCCGGGCCTGGAGGCGGGGTGTCCATCCGGGCGGGCCTGTAGCCCCGCGCCCGGGCCCGGCCGGAATGCCGGGTTCCCCCTGATCTGACGGCGAACCAGCACCACAGGTTGCTGGTTCAGGCCAGATCTGAGTCAACTTCACTCGTCCGAGGGAATATACGCAGTAAGTCTCCATACCTACGCTCGATTCCCGCCCAAATCACCCGTCTGCGGCACCGGCGTGAGGAAACTCACCCGGCTCCGGCCGGGCCTGCCACGCGGTGCCACGACCGCGCGGCCGCCCCGGTCATTCGTCTGCGGAGCTCACGCGCCCGGGTGCGGGTAGAAGCCCCGGCCGCTCTTGCGGCCCAGGTCACCGGCGGTGACCATGCGGGCCATGATCTCCGGCGGGGCGAACTTCTCGTCCTGGGTCTCGGCGTAGATGTTGCGGGCGGCGTGCAGCAGGATGTCGACGCCGGTGAGGTCCGCGGTCTCCAGCGGGCCCATCGGGTGGCCGAAACCGAGCCGGCAGGCGGTGTCGATGTCCTCGGCGGTGGCGACGCCCGACTCGTACAGCTTGGCGGCCTCGACGACCAGCGCGGTGATCAGACGGGTGGTGACGAAGCCGGCCACGTCGCGGTTGACGACGACGACGTCCTTGCCGACGCCCTCGGCGAAGGCCCGGGCGGCGGCCAGCGTCTCGTCGCTGGTCTTGTAGCCGCGCACCAGCTCGACCAGCTTCATCAGCGGCACCGGCGAGAAGAAGTGCACGCCGACGACCGACTCGGGGCGCCGGGTGGCGGCGGCGATCCGGGTGATCGGGATGGCGGAGGTGTTGGAGGCCAGCACCGCGCCGTCCTTGGCGAGCTTGTCGAGCTCCCTGAAGACGCCCTCCTTGACGTCCAGCTGCTCGAAGACCGCCTCGACCACGATGTCGGCCTCGGCGACGGCGCCCAGGTCGGTGGTGGTGGTGATCCGGCCGAGCGCCGCCTCGGCGTCCTCGGCGCTGAGCCTCCCCTTGGCGACGAACTTGTCGTACGAGGCGCGGATGCCCGCGAGACCGCGCTGCAGCGCCTCCTCGGTGACGTCCCGCAGCACGACCGGGTGCCCGGCCTGCGCGGAGACCTGGGCGATGCCGGCCCCCATCAGGCCGGCCCCGATCACGGCGATCTGCTTGCTGGACGCGTTGCTCATGGCTGGTCTCCCGGATGCCGTCGCCGCCCTGCGGGCGGGCCCTGAAGGCGGCTCAGGGCAGGGATCACCCACCTGGAGCCGCGTCGCTCATGCGCGGACTCTAATGCCCGCGACGGCCCCGTGGTGCCAATCGAGAGTGTGATCTGTGCCCGACCCGGTCCGTCACCGAAAGGTCGGACGGCAGGACCGTCCGATGCTCAGACGGTCAGCCCGAGGTCCTGCGCCAGGATCGCCGCCTGCACCCGGCTGCGCAGCCGCAGCTTGGCCAGGATCCGGCTGACATGCGTCTTGGTGGTCGCCTCCGCCATCTCCAGCCGGCCCGCGATCTCGCTGTTGGACAGCCCCGCGCCGACACAGGCCAGCACCTCGCGCTCGCGCGGCGTCAGCCCGGCCACCAGCGCCCGTACGTCGGGCCCCACCGTCCGCTCCGGGCGGGTGAAGGTGCCGATCAGCCGCCGGGTCACCGAGGGCGCCAGCATGCCGTCCCCCCGCGCCACCGTGCGGATGCCCTCGACCAGGGTGTCCGCCTCCAGGTCCTTCAGCAGGAACCCGGCCGCGCCGGCTCGCAGCGCGCCGTAGACGTACTCGTCCAGGTCGAAGGTGGTCAGCACCAGCACCTGGGCCGCCCCGGCGGCCACCACCTCCCGGGTCGCCGAGACGCCGTCCAGCCGGGGCATCTGGACGTCCATCAGGACGACGTCCGGACGCAGCTCCAGCGCCAGCCGTACCGCCTCCTCGCCGTCGGCGGCCTGCCCGGCCACCTCGATGTCCGGCTCGGCCCGCAGGATCATCACCAGCGCCGCCCGGACGGCCGCCTGGTCCTCCGCCACCAGCACCCGGATCGTCATGCCCGTCCCTCGCCCTTCTCCGTCACCAGTGCGCGCGGCAGCACCGCGCGCACGCTCCAGAGCCCTCCGCCCGGGCCCGCCTCGAAGCTGCCGCCGAGCAGCCCGGCCCGTTCCGCCATGCCCACCAGACCGGCCCGCGCACCCGGCAGCCGCCGGTCCTCGCCACCGCGGTACGGGCTGTCGACGGCGATCCGCAGCTCGTCCGCCCCGAACTCCAGGAGCAGCCGGACCGTCCCCGGTCCGGCGTGCTTGAGCGCGTTGGTCAGCGACTCCTGGACGATCCGGTACGCCGCCAGCCCGACCGGCGCCGGCAGTTCGCCGCGCTCGCCCCGCTCGGTCAGCTCGAAGGCCAGCCCGACGTCCTGCCCGGCCGCCCCGGCCTTGGCCAGCAGACTGTCCACCGCGGCCAGGTCGGGTGCGGTGTAGGACTCGTCGACCGCTCCCCCGCCGCTGTCCCGCAACAGGCCGATCATCCGGCGCATTTCGGCCAAACCCTGGACGCTGTTCTCCCGGATCACCGCCAGCGCCGCCACCAGCGGATCGTCCTCGGGCCGCCGCTGACGGCGGGCCAGCGACTGCGCGCCGGTGGCATGGATCGCGATGGCGGACAGGTGGTTGGCCACCACGTCGTGCAACTCCCTTGCCATTCTGGCCCGTTCGGCACCCACTGCCTCCCGCCGGTCCATCTCGGAGAGCAGCGCGGTCTGCTCGGCCCGCAGCCGCTCGTTCTCCGCCTCCTGACGGTGCTTGCGCACGACGTCACCGGTCCACACCGGCCCCAGGAAGATCAACGCGGTGACCACCATCACCGCGATCGCCTTCGGGGCGTCGGTGTAGACCAGCGTCAGGGTGCTGAGTACCAGCACCGAGACGCCACCGCTCAGGTGCAGGACGCGCGACATCCGGCGGCTGCCGTAGATCACCGCCGCGTAGAGCAGGTCGGTGTACATGATGGTGGTCGCCAGCAGCGCGCCGTAGAAGACGCTCACGGCGAAGGCCAGCCCGCCGACCGTCACGGTCAGGACCGGCCGGCGGCGCCGGAACGGCTCCAGGGCCGCCGTCACCAGCAGCGGCGGCAGCACCGCCCAGCGGGGGACGGTCGCGGGCTCCTCGTACACCCGGAACGCGATCAGCACCAGGCCGCCGAGCAGCCCGAGGAGGGCGATCGCGCGGTCTTCCTGCTGCGGGGTGAGGACGGGTCTGCGCACGGCCCCATCAGATCACCCCCGGCGGGGTGCCCGGCTCCGGTGCGGGGAGGAGCCGCCGTACATCGAAGGATGCAGCCCGGGCTCGCCTTCCGCGACGATGACGGGCCGGGCCGCGCACGGAAGGCTGGAGGCACCGCCGAGAGCCCGGGAGAACACCGTGATCGTCACCCTCATCGTCGCGGCCGAGGTGGCCTTCTGGGCCGTGCTCGCCCTCGGCCTCGCCACCCGCTACCTGCTGCGCCGCCGGCGGCTGAGCACCGTACTGCTGGTCGGCCTGCCCGTGGTGGACCTGACCCTGTTCGTCCTCACCGTGCTCGACCTGCGCGGCGGCGCCACCGCGAGCTGGACGCACGCGCTCGCGGCGAGCTACGCCGGTTTCTCGATCGGCTACGGGCCGTCCCTGGTCCGCTGGGCCGACCGGCACTTCCTGTACCGCTTCGCGGGCGGCCCCAAGCCGCGGCGCTCCCCCAAGTACGGCCCCGAGCGGACCCGCTACGAGTGGCAGATCTGCGGCCGGACCGTGGTCTCCGCCGCCATCACCCTCGCCCTGATCACCGCACTGGTCCCGCTCTCCGACGGCTCCGCCCGGTTCGACACCTTCACCGGCTGGTACCTGCGGCTGAGCATCGTGGCCGTGGTCAACGTGATCGTGGCCGCCTGCTACTCGCTCTGGCCCAAGGAGGCACCGGCCGGCGCCATCGTCGAGGACGGCCTGGTGGTCGGCTGGAAGGTCCCGCAGCAGCAGTAGCCCACGCGGGCCCGGGCCCGGCTCAGCGGTTCTCGCCGGGCACCCAGAGCACGTCGCCGCGCTCCTTGTTGGCCGAGCGGGCGAGGATGAACAGCAGGTCGGAGAGCCGGTTGAGGTACTTGGCGGTCAGCGGGTTGACGGTGTCGCCGTGCGCCTCGATCGCCGCCCAGGTGGACCGCTCGGCCCGCCGCACCACCGTGCAGGCCAGGTGCAGATAGGCCGCTCCGGCGGTGCCCCCGGGCAGGATGAAGCTGCGCAGCTTCTCCAGCGACTCCAGATAGTGGTCGCAGTCGGTCTCCAGCCGGTCGATGTACGACTGCAGGACCCGCAGCGGCGGGTACTTCGGGTCCTCGACGACCGGGGTGGAGAGGTCCGCCCCCACGTCGAACAGGTCGTTCTGCACCCGGACGAGCACCGCCACCACGTCCTCGGGCAGCGCGCCGGCGGCCACCGCCACCCCGATCGCCGCGTTCGCCTCGTTGGCGTCGGCGTACGCGACCAGGCGCGGATCGGTCTTGGTGGTCCGGCTCATGTCACCCAGCGCGGTGGTGCCGTCGTCGCCGGTACGGGTGTAGATACGCGTCAGATTGACCATGCGGCCCAGCCTAGCCGTGAGGTTAGGCGGCGTTAACCCTTCCCTCGGGGAGTCTCGTCGCTACGCGACGTTGACTCTCTGCCCGGGCGGGGCCGCCTCGAGCCAGGCCAGGAAGCCGGTCAGGGCGTCGTCGCTCATCGCCAGCTCCAGCGGGGCGCCGTTGTGCAGGCAGCGGAGCACGACCGAGCCGGAGAGCAGGGCCAGCTCCTCCTGCCCCTCGGGGTAGCGCCGGCCGAGCACCTCGATCTCCCGGCGGGGCAGTACCCGGCGCGGGCGCGGGGCGTACGAGAAGACCCGGAACCACTCGATCGAGTCACCGCTGTACCGGCCGATACCAAAAACCCACCCCTTGCCATCGGTCTGTGGGACCGGGGCCGAGGTGGGTTTGCCGTTCTCGTCGAGGTCGGGCTGCGTCGAGGCGTCGGCGGGCATTTTGAGCCGGTAACTGCAGTCGAACGTGCCGCCGACCCGCTGGATCACCCGGCGTCGTACCGCGAATGCCACGAGGCCGATCACGCCCAGGGCCACGACCGCCGCACACACCACAAGGGCGAGGACCATGCTCACCTACCTCCTCGCTACCCGCGTTCCCCGTATGTCGGTCCTATCAAGCGACCGCGTTGACCTACCAACTGAGACGACAGTCCCGGGGTCACGCTCGCGCGTCCCCGGGACCGTCGGTCGACCCCTCAACCGAGGGGTCTGGTGCGACTCAGGCGTGGGCCTTGAGGCCGCGCGCCGCGAACAGGCGGACCTCCGCGCGCCGCTCGGCGTGCTCGTCCAGGGAGGACTGTGCCTGCTCCAGCGCGCGCTCGGCCCGCGCGACATCGATCTCGTCCGCCAGCTCGGCGATCTCCGCGAGCAGAGACAGCTTGTTGTCGGCGAAGGAGATGAACCCTCCGTGCACCGCGGCGATCACGGTGCCGCCGTCCACCGTGCGGATGGTGACCGGGCCGGTCTCCAGCACGCTCAGCACCGGGGTGTGACCCGGCATGATGCCGGTGTCACCGGAGGCCGTACGGGCGACAACGATGGTGGCCGCACCGGACCACACCTTGCGGTCGGCTGCGACCAGCTCGACGTGCAGCTCAGCCAACGTGGGCTCCTAGGCTCATGCAACGCCCGATTACTCGGGAGTTTCGGTAAGAATAACGGGCCCGCGCCTCCGGCATGAAACCGGCGGCCCGGATTTGACCGGAATCACAGCCGATGCGACGTGAGGGGTGGGTCCCAGGGCTGGGGCCCACCCCTCACGGTCACTCAGCTGCTACCGGCCGCGACTACTTCTTCGCGAGCTCGGCGGCGTTCTTCTCGAGGTCCTCGATGCCACCGCACATGAAGAAGGCCTGCTCGGGGATCGAGTCGTACTTGCCGTCCGCGATCGCGTTGAAGGCCTCGATGGTCTCCGACAGCGGCACGGTCGAGCCGTCGACGCCGGTGAACTGCTTCGCCACGTAGGTGTTCTGCGAGAGGAAGCGCTCGATGCGACGGGCACGGTGGACGATGACCTTGTCGTCCTCGCTCAGCTCGTCGATGCCGAGGATCGCGATGATGTCCTGGAGGTCCTTGTACTTCTGCAGGATCCCCTTGACGCGGATGGCCGTGTCGTAGTGGGTCTGCGCGATGTAGCGCGGGTCCAGGATGCGGGACGTGGAGTCCAGCGGGTCGACGGCCGGGTAGATGCCCTTCTCGGAGATCGGACGGGAGAGAACCGTCGTCGCGTCGAGGTGGGCGAAGGTGGTGGCCGGCGCCGGGTCGGTCAGGTCGTCCGCGGGGACGTAGATCGCCTGCATCGAGGTGATCGAGTGACCGCGGGTCGAGGTGATGCGCTCCTGCAGGAGGCCCATCTCGTCGGCCAGGTTCGGCTGGTAACCCACCGCGGAGGGCATACGGCCGAGCAGGGTCGACACCTCGGAACCGGCCTGGGTGAACCGGAAGATGTTGTCGATGAAGAGCAGAACGTCCTGCTGCTCCACGTCACGGAAGTACTCCGCCATGGTCAGCGCGGAGAGCGCGACGCGCAGACGGGTGCCCGGCGGCTCGTCCATCTGGCCGAAGACCAGCGCGGTCTTGTCCAGAACGCCCGAGTCGACCATCTCGTCGATCAGGTCGTTGCCCTCACGGGTACGCTCACCGACACCGGCGAAGACCGACACACCACCGAAGTTCTCGGCGACGCGGTAGATCATCTCCTGGATCAGAACGGTCTTACCGACACCGGCACCACCGAACAGACCGATCTTGCCACCGGTCACGTACGGGGTGAGCAGGTCGATGACCTTGATGCCGGTCTCGAACATCTCGGTCTTGGACTCGAGGTCCTTGAAGTCCGGGGCCTTGCGGTGGATCGGCCAGCGGACCTCCACCTGCGACTCGAACTCGGCCTTGTCGACGTTCAGCACCTCACCGAGGGCGTTGAAGACCTTGCCCTTGGTGATCTGGCCGACCGGGACGGAGATCGCCGAACCGGTGTCGGAGACCTGCGCGCCACGGACGAGACCGTCGGTCGGCTGCATCGAGATGCCGCGGACCACGCCGTCGCCGAGGTGCTGGGCGACCTCGAGGGTCAGGGTCTTCTTGCCCGTGCCGTCGGGGTTGTCCACCTCGACGTGCAGGGCGTTGAACATGTCCGGAATCGCGTCGACGGGGAACTCCACGTCGACGACCGGGCCGATGACCCGCGCGACGCGGCCCGTCGCCGTGGTCGGCTCAACAGTGGTGGTCATTCTCATTCGCTCCCGCGGCTAGCGTCGGCGAGGGCGTTGGCACCGCCGACGATCTCGCTGATTTCCTGGGTGATCTCGGCCTGACGGGCCGAGTTGGCAAGCCGCGTGAGCGACTTGATGAGCTCGCCGGCATTGTCGGTCGCGCTCTTCATCGCGCGCCGGCGAGCGGCGTGCTCCGAGGCGGCCGACTGCAGCAGCGCGTTGTAGATCCGGCTCTCGACGTACCGCGGCAGCAGCGCGTCGAGGACGCCCTCCGCCGACGGCTCGAAGTCGTACAGCGGGAAGATCTCCGCCTTGGCCGGCTTGTCGTCGCTGAGCTGGACCTCGTCCAGCTTCAGCGGCAGCAGCCGGGCGTCCACCGCGGTCTGGGTCAGCATCGACTCGAACTTGGTGGAGACCAGGTGGAGCTCGTCGACACCGCCCGTCTCGGCCGTGAAGGCCTCGATCAGGTCGACCGCCACGGCCTTCGCGTCACCGTAGGTCGGCTTGTCGGAGAATCCCGTCCACGAGCCCGCGATCGCAAGATCGCGGAAGTTGTAGTACGAGACGCCCTTGCGGCCGACGATGTACGTCACCACGTCCTTGCCCTCGGCGCGAAGCTTCGCGCTGAGCGCGATGGCCTGCTTGATGGCGTTGGTCGAGTAACCGCCCGCCAGGCCGCGGTCCGCCGTGATCAGCAGGACGGCGGCGCGCGAGGCGTTCGGGTTCTCGGTGGTGAGCGGGTGCTTGGCGTTGGACCGGGTGGCCACCGCCGTCACCGCCCTGGTGAGCTCATCGGCGTACGGAGTGGAGGCGGCCACCGCGCGCTGCGCCTTGACGATGCGCGACGCGGAGATCATCTCCATCGCCTTGGTGATCTTCTTCGTCGCGGTGACAGAGCGGATCCGGCGCTTGTAGACCCGAAGCTGTGCTCCCATGGGTCGTTACGTCCTTTCCCTCGCTACCGGACTCAGGCCTGCTCGCCGAGCAGCTTGCCGTCGGCGGTGGTGAAGCCCTGCTTGAAGGCGGCGATCGCCTCGGTCAGCGCGTCGACGGTGCCGTCGGCCAGCAGACCGGTCTCGACGATGCCGGCCAGCAGGTCCTTGTGCTGCAGACGCAGGTGGTCCAGGAACTCGCGCTCGAAGCGGCGGATGTCCGCGACCGGGACGTCGTCCAGCTTGCCGGTGGTGCCGGCCCAGATGGAGGCGACCTGCTCCTCGACCGGGAACGGCTGGTACTGGCCCTGCTTCAGCAGCTCGACCATGCGCGCACCGCGCTCCAGCTGGGCCTTGGAGGCCGCGTCCAGGTCGGAACCGAAGGCGGCGAACGCCTCCAGCTCACGGTACTGGGCGAGGTCCAGACGCAGACGGCCGGCGACCGAACGCATGGCCTTGATCTGGGCGGAGCCACCGACGCGGGAGACCGAGATACCGACGTTCACGGCCGGGCGGATGCCGGCGTTGAACAGGTCGGACTCCAGGAAGCACTGGCCGTCGGTGATGGAGATGACGTTGGTCGGGATGTACGCCGAGACGTCGTTGGCCTTGGTCTCGATGATCGGCAGACCGGTCATCGAGCCGCCGCCGAGCGCGTCGTTCAGCTTGGCGCAGCGCTCCAGCAGACGGGAGTGCAGGTAGAAGACGTCACCCGGGTAGGCCTCGCGGCCCGGCGGGCGGCGCAGCAGCAGGGAGACGGAGCGGTAGGCCTCGGCCTGCTTCGACAGGTCGTCGAAGATGATCAGGACGTGCTTGCCGTCGTACATCCACTCCTGGCCGATGGCGGAGCCGGTGTACGGAGCGAGGTACTTGAAGCCGGCCGGGTCGGAGGCGGGAGCGGCCACGATGGTGGTGTACTCCAGCGCGCCGGCCTCCTCCAGGGCGCCGCGGACGGACGCGATGGTGGAGCCCTTCTGGCCCACGGCGACGTAGATGCAGCGGACCTGCTTCTTCGGGTCGCCCGAGCGCCAGTTGTCACGCTGGTTGATGATCGTGTCGACGGCCACCGCGGTCTTGCCGGTCTGGCGGTCACCGATGATCAGCTGGCGCTGGCCGCGGCCGATCGGGGTCATCGCGTCGATGGCCTTGATGCCGGTCTGCAGCGGCTCCTTGACCGACTTGCGGGCCATGACGCCCGGAGCCTGCAGCTCCAGGGCGCGGCGGCCGCTGGACGCGATGTCGCCCAGGCCGTCGATCGGGTTGCCCAGCGGGTCCACGACGCGGCCGAGGTAGCCCTCGCCGACCGGCACGGAGAGGACCTCGCCGGTGCGGCGCACCGTCTGGCCCTCTTCGATGCCGCCGAACTCACCGAGGATGACGACACCGATCTCGCGGGTGTCGAGGTTCAGCGCGAGGCCGAGCGTGCCGTCCTCGAACTTCAGCAGCTCGTTCGCCATGACCGAGGGCAGACCCTCGACATGCGCGATACCGTCCGCCGCGTCAGTGACCGTGCCGACCTCTTCACGCGAGGCGGCGTCCGGCTGGTACGACTGGACAAAGTCGGCCAGCGCGTCCCGGATCTCCTCCGGACGGATCGTAAGCTCCGCCATCAGGCTTCCCTGCTCTCCTAGTTTGCGATCCTCGGCCCGCCATTGAGGGCCGCAAGTATTCGACTCTCGGCCGGGTCTCTCGAACCGGCCGTACGATTTGCCGGCTCCGGGGGGAGCCGGTTCCCGACCGAGGGTCGGATGTGCTTCGGTGCTCAGCCTTCGAGCGACTGGCGAGCGCCTTCGAGGCGGCTCGACACGGTGCCGTCGATGATCTCGTCGCCGATCTGCACCCGGACACCGCCGACGACCTCGGGGTCGACATCGATGTTCAGGTGGACCTGGCGGCCGTACAGCCGGCCCAGAGCACCGGTGAGGCGCTCCTTCTGGCCGTCCGACAGCGGCACCGCGGTGGTGACCAGGGCCACCACGCGCCCGCGCCGCGAGGCGGCGAGCTTCGAGTAGGACTCCAGGCCCTGCTCCAGGCTACGGCCACGCGGGTTGGTGACCAGGGCCGTGACCAGTCGGACGGTGCCCGCGTTGGCGCGGCCGCCGAGCAGCTTCTTGACCAGGGCCGCCTTGGCGACGGTGCCGGCCTTGGGCTCGGTCAGCGCGGAACGCAGCTCGTGCGTGCCCGTCGCCACCCGGCCGAACCGGAACAGCTCGTCCTCGACGTCGTCCAGGACACCGGCCTTCTCGGCGGCGATGACCTCGGCGTACGCGGCCAGCTGCTCGGTGGCGTCGACCAGGTCGCGCGAGCCGGACCAGCGGCTGCGAACCAGGCCGGAGACCAGGTCGACGGTCTCACCGGAGACCTGCCCGGACAGCAGCGAGGAGAGCAGCTGGGCCTTGTCCTGGCCGGACCGGGAGGGGTCCGTCAGCACGCGGCGGAGCGACACCTCACGGTCCAGGAGGACCGTGACGGCGGTGAGCTCCTCGGCCAGCTTGACCGCGTCCACCGAGGTGGAGTCGGTCAGGCCTTCGAGGTTCTGCCGCCCGGCGGCGAGGGCCTCGCGGCTTGCGCCGATCACTTGGCCGCACCCTGAGCAACGGCGGCCTTGGCCTCCAGCTCGTCCAGGAAGCGGTCGATCACGCCGCTCTGCCGGGCGTGGTCCTCAAGGGACTCACCCACGATGCGGGAGGCCAGCTGGGAGGCCAGCGAACCCACGTCCTGGCGCAGGGCGGCAGTCGCCTGCTTCTTGTCGGCCTCGATCTGGGCGTGGCCGGCCGCGACGATGGCCTCGCGCTGGCGCTGGCCCTCCTCGCGCATCTCGACGAGCTGGGCGGCGCCCTGCTCGCGAGCCTGCTCGACGATGCGAGCAGCCTCGTGACGCGCCTCGGCGAGCTCGGCGCGGTACTGCTCAAGCAGGGCCTGAGCCTCGGCCTGAGCGGCCTCGGCTCGCTCCATGCCGCCCTCGATGGCGTCCCGGCGCTCCGACAGCACCTTCTCGATGCTGGGGAGGAGCTTCTTGCCGAGCAGACCGAAGACGATGAAGAAGCAGAGCAGGCCGATGATGATCTCGGGCCACGCGGGGAGGAGAGGATTCATCTTCTCCTCGGCCGCAAGCTGGGCCACGACGCTCATATCTGGACCTTCCTCGAATGGGTCTACGGCGGGATTACTTGTTGCCGAAGACGAACGGCATGACGATGCCGATGAGGGCGAGCGCCTCGGTCAGCGCGAAGCCGATGAACATGTTGGAGCGGATCAGACCCGCGGCCTCGGGCTGACGGGCCATGGCCTGGACACCGTTACCGAAGATGAGACCGACGCCGATGCCGGGGCCGATGGCGGCGAGGCCGTAGCCCAGGGAGGCGACGGAACCGTAGACAGTGCCCTCAGCGAGGAAGCTCATTGCAGTTGTCCTTTGCAGGGTGGTGAACCGGTGGTGATTGGCCACCGGGCGGTCCGGGAGGTTTGGTTCGGGGAGGGGCCGTGGCCCCCTGGCTCAGTGCGCCTCTTCGAGGGCACCGGCGATGTAGCTGCTGGCCAGCATCACGAAGATGTAGGCCTGCAGGAACTGGACCAGCAGCTCGAAGGCGGTGAGGCCGACGGCGACGATGAACGAGGCCGAGCCGTACAGCGCGCCCAGGGTCGGGCTGAGCAGGTACCAGGAGGCGATGGAGAACATCACGATCAGCAGGTGGCCGGCGAACATGTTCGCGAAGGCTCGGACCGCGAGCGTGAAGGGCCGCACGAAGATGTTCGAGAAGAACTCGATCGGCACCAGGATGAACATGACCCAGCCGGGGATGCCCGAGGGCCAGCAGAGGTTCTTCAGACCGCCGACGAAGCCGTGCTTCTTGAAGGTCAGCGTCATGTAGGTGATCCACACGACGGCCGCGAGGCCGGCCGGGAACGCGATCGCCGCCGTCACCGGGAACTGGGCGAACGGGATGATCGACATGATGTTCATCAACCAGATGAAGAAGAACATCGAGACCAGCATCGGGACGTACTTCTCGCCCTTTTTGCCGATCGTCTCCAGCACGATGGAGCGCTTGACGAAGTCGTAGCCGATCTCACCGACCAGCTGCAGCTTCCCGGGGACCAGCCGCGGCTTGGCGAAGGCGGCCCAGAAGAAGACGACCACCAGCAGCGCGACGACGATCGAGAGCAGCATCGGCTTGTTGAACTCGACGCTGCCGATCGAGAAGATCGGCTGGAACTGGAACTCGTTCAGACCCGGGGCCGGGAAGCCACAGCCAGCGTCCCCGAAGTGGCAACTGCCTGAGGCGAGGGACGTGAGTTCAGCACTCACCACGGACTCCTTCGTCGTGACGCATGGTTACGGCAACCTCGGTGTGTCGGCGTGGCCTGCGACCACGTAGCGGCACTGGAACTTGATGGGTTTCTCGCAGACCCCGCGCGGCAGTGCGCTGCACCACAGCGGGATCATCGAAGACGGCGCGGATCCGGGGGGCGATCCGTCCGTCAGGCGGACAGACCAGGCCTCTTCCCGTACTCCGTTGCTGCGACGGACGATAGCAGCCCGTCAGGACGGCATAAACACCGCCCCCCTCGTTGGGGGGACAGTCTGGCCTCGTCACTGTTGACGCCCCGAGTCGGAAGGCTTGTCGCCCTTGTTTTCGGAGGCGTCGGGGTCGACGTAGAAGGTCTTGGCCTTGAGTGCGCCGCGCACCTGGAAGCCCGTCCAGATCAGGGCGCAGCCCAG
Organism: Kitasatospora sp. NPDC088548; assembly: GCF_044753005.1. Lineage (NCBI taxonomy): Bacteria > Bacillati > Actinomycetota > Actinomycetes > Kitasatosporales > Streptomycetaceae > Kitasatospora > Kitasatospora sp. NPDC088548. Next base: position 46,823 of record NZ_JBIVMI010000014.1, on the reverse strand, counting down.
CAGCGTGAAGGCGAAGGCCTGCCGGTTGAAGAGTTCGGTGTCCTTGAAGACCGCGAGGACGATACCGACCAGCAGGATCTGAGTGGTGTAGACCAGGAGCGCCGCGGCCATCATGATCTGCGGGTTCGACCTGGTCAGCCGGTCGAGTGCGACCTGGCCGAAGCTGAAGAAGGCCATCACCAGCAGCGTTCCGAAGAGAGCGCCGAGCAGCCCCTTGCTACCCGCGACGGCAAAGGAGATCACCATCGCGATGATTCCGGCGACCGCAGTGGGGATCGCGGCGCCTCGGAGGATCCGGGCGTCGTTGGACGGCATGTCGGCAACTCCGGCGGCATGTCGGGTGGCGGGGGGACGGGCACAGAACGTGGTGGGTGACACCGGACCGAAAGGCCGCCGCAGGCCGGCCGCTTGGCGGCGAGCCCGTCGAGGGAGACCGACCAGGGACGGAAGTCCTCCACCTGTCAGGTCTTTCGGCGTGTTCTCGGTACTCGTGAACGGTATCACAAACTATTTGATGAGAGCTTTACCATGAATATGTGGCACCTGTCACACTGATGGCCCAACGATGCAGCCATCCGGGTGAAGCGGCGTGACGTCTCGTCAACTCGCCCGCTAGCCACGGCCGGTACCGCGTCCGCGACCGCCGACCGCGGACGAGCCGCCGTCCAGACCGCCGAGCAGTTCCTTGTCCTTCGCGGACAGCTCGGCCATCGGCGCGGAGGTCGGCGGGGTCGGGCCCTCGCCGCTGCCGCCGGTGGCAGCGCTCTCCGTACCGCCACTCTCCGTGACGCCGCTGCCTGTGGCGCCGCTGCCCGTGGCGGTGGCCCCGGCGGCGGTCCCGGCGGCCGGGGCGGTGTCCGCGACGGCCCGCGCCGGCTTGCGGCGGCGGTAACGCGGCGGGACGAAGGCCTGCACGGCCCGCGGGGCGCGCGGGCGGAACTGCGGGGTCAGCAGCACCACCAGGCCGACCAGGCAGAGCCCGGCCAGGGTCAGCACCACCGTGCGGCCGGTGTTGGTGACCGAGAAGGCGACGGTGCCGAAGGCGATCAGCGCCGCCCAGAAGTACATGATCAGCACGGCCCGGCTGTGCGAGTGGCCGACCTGGAGCAACCGGTGGTGCAGGTGCCGCTTGTCGGCGGCGAACGGCGACTGGCCGGCCCAGGTGCGGCGGACCACGGCGAGCAGCAGGTCGGCCAGCGGCAGCGCGATGACCGTCAGCGGCAGCAGCAGCGGGATGTAGATCGGCACCAGGGCGTGCACGGTGGCGGTCAGCGATCCGGTCTCGCTGGTGATCAGGTCGGGGTCGACCCGGCCGGTGATGGAGATCGCGGCGACGGCGAGCATCAGGCCCAGCATCATCGAGCCGGAGTCGCCCATGAAGATCCGGGCCGGGTGCAGGTTGTGCGCCAGGAAACCGAGGCACATGCCGATCAGCAGCACGCTGAACAGCACGGCGGGGGCCGCGTCGTTGATCGAGTAGCCGTACCAGAGCCGGTACGAGTAGAGGAAGAAGGCCATCGCGGCGATGCAGACCATGCCGCCGGCCAGGCCGTCCAGACCGTCGATGAAGTTCACCGCGTTGACCATGACGACGACCATGGTGACCGAGATGACCATGCCCTGGGTGGGACTGACCGCGACCGCGCCGAAGCCGGGCACCGGGATCGTGATCACGGTGACGCCCTGCCAGACCATCACACCGGCGGCGATCATCTGGCCGCCGAGCTTCACCAGCGCGTCCACGCCCCATTTGTCGTCGAGCACGCCGAGCAGCCACATGATCCCGGCACCGGAGAGCAGCGCCCGGATGTCGGTGCCCTCGGAGAAGATCTTGCTCAGGTTGTCCAGCTGGGAGGCCACCAGGATGCCCGCGCAGAGGCCGCCGAACATGGCGATGCCGCCGAGTCGCGGCGTGGGCTCGCGGTGCACGTCACGGGCGCGGACCGGCGGCATCGCGCCGGCCGCGATCGCGAACTTCCGTACCGGGCCGGTCAGCAGGTAGGTGACGGCCGCGGTGCAGAACAGCACCAGCAGATACTCACGCACCACTGGCCTCCTGCGTCACTGTCCAACGGGTGGGTACCGAAAGTACCCCCGTGCCTGTCCGGGGTTCGAGGTGGGTCGCCACGGCACACACCTTATTGAGTCGGACGCGTGGGGTGTGCATCGCGGTTCGCCCTGGCGGGTAGGTAAGTCGGATGTCTGTGCTCCGGTCGCTCTCACCGGCGGTCGGCGAAGGCCTGCGCGAGCTCCCGGACCCGGGCGCCGGTCCGGGCGTCCGCGCCCTCCGTGAGCAGACGGCCGATCAGTCCGGCGATCTCCGCGAGCTCGGTCTCGCCCATGCCCTGCGAGGTCACGGTGCCGGTGCCGAGCCTGATCCCGGACGCCTCGGCGGGTGGCGCCGGGTCGTACGGCAGTGCGCTCTTGCCGAGCATCAGTCCGGCCGCGGCGCAGCGGCGCTCGGCCTCGGCTCCGCTGACGCCCAGCGGGCCGACGTCGGCGGTGACCAGATGGGTGTCGGTGCCGCCGGTCAGCGGGCGCGCACCGGCCGCCGCGAGCCCGTCCGCCAGCACCCGGGCGCTGGCCACCGTGCGCAGGGCGTACGCGCGGTAGCCGGGGGTGCCCGCCTCGGCCAGGGCGACGGCCTTGCCGGCCACCTCGTTCATCGCGGCGCCGCCCTGGCTGAACGGGAACACCGCCCGGTCGATCCGCTCGGCCAGCTCGGCGATACAGAGCAGCAGGCCGCCGCGCGGACCGCGGAGGAGCTTGTGGGTGGCGGCGACGGTGACGTCCACGTACGGCACCGGGGAGGGCGCCGCACCGGCCGCGACCAGGCCGGTGGTCTGTGCGACGGAGGCGATCAGATAGGCGTCGACCTCGTCGGCGATCTCCCGGAAGGCGGCCCAGTCGGGGTGCCGGGGGTAGGAGATGGATCCGGCCACGATCGCCTTGGGGCGGTGGAGCCGGGCGAGTTCGCGGACCTGGTCGAGGTCGATCAGGCCGTCGTCCCGGCGGACCCCGTAACCGATGAACTCGAACCAGCGGCCGGAGAAGTTGGCCCGCGATCCGCAGCTGAGGTGACCGCCGTGCTCCAGCGACATCGCCAGCACCACGTCGCCCGGCCGCAGCAGCGCCGCGTAGGCCGCCAGCATCGCCGAAGTGACCGAGCGGGGCTGGACGTTGGCGTGCGGGGCGGAGAACAGCTCGCGGGCCCGGTCGATCGCCAGCAGCTCGGCGGCGTCCGCGAGCGCGCAGCCGGTGTGGTGGCGCCGGCCCGGGTAGCCCTCGGCGTACTTGTCGATCAGCGGGCCGGAGAGCGCCGCCAGTACCGCCGCGCTGGTGAGGTTCTCCCCCGCCAGCAGCTGGATCGTCTCGGCCCGCCGCTCGGCCTCGGCGGCGAGCAGGTCGGCCAGCTGCGGATCGGCCCGGTGCAGCGCCTCGGACGCCCAACGGCGCCCCGTCGTCTCGGTGGAGCCGGTCGCGGCATCGGTGACGGTCATGGCGGGGCTCCCGGGCAGGGTCCGTGGCGTGCCTCCCGACCGGAGGCAGGGGGTCTCTCCAGCGTATGACCGGGCCTCCCGGCCGTCCTGCCGACGCGAGGCCGGTGCACCCGGCCGGACGCCGGGAGGGGCGCCGGGGCCAGAGCACCGGTGAGGCACAGAGGTACAGCCCCGGCCCCTGTTTCACACCCGCGCGGGCACTCCGGTGAGCGCGGTGACCACCGGGTCCACCGCGTGGAATATCTCCTCGCCGCAGTTGCGGAACATCCCGATCGGCGCGCCGTACGGGTCGTGCACCTCGTCCGACTCCGGGCTGGCGGCGAGCAGCCAGCCGCGCAGCGCGGCGGCGGCCCGGACCAGCGCGCGGGCACGCTCGGTGACGTCGGCGCCGCGACGCGGGTCGGGCAGGGTGCCCGGGTCGATCGTCCGCACCAGGCGGGTGAACTCCTTCAGGGTGAAGGTGCGCAGGCCCGCCTCGTGGCCCATCGAGATCACCTGGGCGCGGTGGTCGAGGGTCGCGGTGAGCACCAGGTCGGCCTCGACCACGTGCTCGTCCAGCAGCTCGCGGCCGGCGAAGCCGCCGCTGTCGGCGCCGTACTCGTCCAGCACCGTGGCGGCGTGCTCCTCCATCGGCGCGCCCTCGTGGCCCCAGGTGCCGGCGCTCTCCACCAGGATGCGCCCGGCCACCCGGGGGCTGAGCCGGGTGTCCAGCTCACGCCGGGTGAGCCGCTCGGCGATCGGCGAGCGGCAGATGTTGCCGGTACAGACGAACAGGATCCGGAAGTGGTCCAGCGGCCGCGGGCCCACGCTCAGGTACGGCGATATGCCGGGCCCGGCATGGAGGGAGGCGGCCGTCAACTGCCGGCCTCCAGGTCGGGGACGACCTCCCTCAGCTGCTCGGCGCTGATCGCGCCGGCCCGCAGCAGGACCGGGACCTTGCCCGTGACGTCGACGATCGAGGAGGCGGTGGCGTGGTCGGCCCGGCCGCCGTCCAGGTAGACGGAGATGGCGTCGCCGAGCTGCTGCTGGGCCTCGTCGCAGGTGCTCGGGGACGGTCCGCCGGTCCTGTTGGCGCTGGAGACGGCGAGCGGGCCGGTGGTGTTCAGCAGCTCGATCGCGACCGGGTGCAGCGGCATCCGGACGGCGACGGTGCCCCGGGTCTCGCCGAGGTCCCAGCGCAGCGAGGGCTGGTGCCGGGCGACCAGGGTGAGCCCGCCCGGCCAGAAGGCGTCGACCAGCTCCCAGGCCTGTTCGGAGAAGTCGGTGACCAGGCCGTGCAGGGTGGTCGGCGAGCCGACCAGCACGGGCGAGGGCATGTTGCGGCCCCGGCCCTTGGCGGCCAGCAGGGCGGCGACGGCCTCCGGCGAGAAGGCGTCGGCGCCGACCCCGTAGAGGGTGTCGGTGGGCAGCACGACGAGTTCGCCGCGGCGGATGGCCGAGGCGGCCTCGCGCAGGCCGGTGGCGCGGTCCCCGGTGTCGGCACAGTCGTAGCGGCGGCTCATCGGTGCGGTCCCCTTCCGAGATTGCTCATTACAGCGATGCCTTGCGCGCCGTGGTGAAGCGCGGGCGGTTGTTGAGGTCGCGGTGGTCGGCTGCGTCCGTCCAGCCGCCCTCCTCGTTGAAGATCCACGGCACCTGGCCGCCCTGGGTGTCGGCGTGCTCGATCACCACGGCCCCACCCGGGCGCAGCAGCCGGGCGGCGACCCGCTCGATGCCGCGGATGGTGTCCAGCCCGTCCTCGCCGGAGAACAGCGACATCTGCGGGTCGTGGTCGCGGGCCTCCGGCGCGACGTACTCCCACTCGGTGAGGGGGATGTACGGCGGGTTGGAGATCACCAGGTCGAAGCGGCCGTCCCAGGAGCGGTCGTCCTCGAAGGCCCGGGTGGCGTCACCGGCGTGCAGGGTGACGCGGGCCCGGTCGGAGCTGGCCTCGATGTTGCGCCGGGTGTACCGCAGCGCGCCCTCGTCCAGTTCGAAGGCGTGCACGGTGGAGCGCGGCAGCTCCTGGGCGAGGGCGAGGGCGATGGCGCCGGAGCCGGAGCAGAGGTCGACCACCAGCGGCTCGGCGACGTCCATGTCCCGGACGGCGTCTATGGCCCACTCGACGACCGACTCGGTCTCCGGGCGGGGCACGAAGACCCCGGGGCCGACCTCCAGCTCCAGATAGCGGAAGAACGCCCGGCCGGTGATGTGCTGCAGCGGCTCGCGCGCCTCCCGGCGGGAGACGGCCTCCCAGTAGCGGGCGTCGAAGTCGGCGTCCTTGACCGTGTGCAGCTGGCTGCGCTTCACGTTGTGGACGTGTGCGGCGAGTTCCTCCGCGTCGAAGCGCGGCGACGGTACGCCGGCCGCGGCCAACCGCTGGGTGGCCTGGGCCACCTCGGCGAGCAGCAGGTTCATCCGTACGACCTCTTGTTTCTGCGCTCCGGCCTGGCTGCCGGTCTCAGTTCTGTTGGGCCGTGGCGAGCTTGGCCGCCGCGTCCGCGTCGACGCAGGACTGGATCACCGCGTTCAGGTCGCCGTCCAGGACCTGGTCCAGGTTGTACGACTTGAAGCCCGTGCGGTGGTCCGAGATGCGGTTCTCGGGGTAGTTGTACGTCCGGATCCGCTCGGAGCGGTCCACCGTGCGGACCTGGCTGCGGCGCGCGTCCGAGGCCTCGCGCTCGGCCTCCTCCTGCGCGGCGGCCAGCAGCCGCGAACGCAGGATACGCATGGCCTGCTCCTTGTTCTGCAGCTGGCTCTTCTCGTTCTGGCAGGAGGCCACGATACCGGTCGGGAGGTGGGTGATCCGGACGGCGGAGTCGGTGGTGTTGACCGACTGGCCGCCGGGGCCCGACGAGCGGTAGACGTCGATCCGCAGGTCGTTGGCGACGATCTCGACCTCGACCTCCTCGGCCTCGGGGGTGACCAGCACGCCCGCCGCGGAGGTGTGGATCCGGCCCTGGGACTCGGTGGCGGGGACGCGCTGCACGCGGTGCACACCGCCCTCGTACTTCAGCCGGGCCCAGACGCCGTGGCCGGGCTCGGTGCTGCCCTTGGTCTTCACGGCCACCGAGACGTCCTTGTAGCCGCCGAGGTCGGACTCGTTGGAGTCGATGATCTCGGTCTTCCAGCCGACCCGCTCGGCGAAGCGCAGGTACATCCGGAGCAGGTCGCCGGCGAACAGCGCGGACTCCTCGCCGCCCTCACCCGCCTTGACCTCCAGGATGACGTCCTTGTCGTCGTTCGGGTCGCGCGGCACGAGGAGCAGCCGCAGCTCCTCGGTCAGCTCCTCGCGGCGGGCCTCGGATTCCTTCACCTCGGCGAGGAACTCCGGCTCCTCGGCGGCGAGTTCGCGAGCGGCCTCGATGTCCTCACCGGTCTGCTTCCAGGCGCGGTAGACGCGGGTGATCGGGGTCAGCTCGGCGTACCGCTTGGCCAGCTTGCGGGCGTTCGCCTGGTCGGCGTGGACCGAGGGGTCGGCCAGCCTCGTTTCGAGGTCGGCGTGCTCGGCGAGGAGCTCTTCGACTGCCTCGAACATGGAGTGGCCTTCTTCCCGTGAGATCCGGTGGTGTGGGGGCGCGCGAGCACCGTGGGACGCGAACGGCGCCGGCCCCCGACGCCCCCGGAACGAGTACGGGGGCGTCGGAGACCGGCGCCGAGGGAGCGCTAGGCCTTCGCGCTGTGCTGCTTGCCGAAGCGGGCCTCGAAGCGGGCCACGCGGCCACCGGTGTCGAGGATCTTCTGCTTGCCGGTGTAGAACGGGTGGCACTGCGAGCAGACCTCGGCGCGGATCTCGCCACTGGCCTCGGTCGAGCGAGTGGTGAACTCGTTGCCGCAGGTGCAGGTCACACGGGTGACCACGTACTCGGGGTGAACGTTGGGCTTCAAGGGGTTCTCCTAGTGTTCGGGAGGGCACCGGGTCGGCGACTTGAATGCCGCACGTGAACCGGGACCGACGGACCAGTCTGCCAGGACCGGCCGCTTCTTCCCAAACCGGGTCCGGTCCGGGGATATTCCGGGCGCGTCCTAGCGGCTCGCGGTGGCGCCCGCTCCGCCGCCCGCCGGGGCCTTCGGAGCCTTCGCAGGGGCCGTGGGGGCCTTCGCGGGGGCCGTGGGGGCGGCCTGGGCCGGGTTCTGCGGCTGGTCCGCCACGATGGCCTGCGGGAGCGGCTGGTCGGCCTTCAGGGCGGCCCAGAGCTGATCGGCCTGGGGCTGCTGCTCGACCACCCGGTTGAGGTCGCCGGGGGCGGTCACCACCGGCAGGGTGACCATGCTGAGCTGGTCGGGGCCGATGCCCTTGAGTTCCTGGGCCAGCCCCACCAGGGAGTTCACCGAGGCCAGTGCCGAGTCGGTGGTGATGCTGCGGGTGAGGGTGTCGCCGACCGACCAGAGCTTGACCGGGTTGCCGAACAGCCCGATCCCGCCGGCCTGCTGGAGCAGCGAGCGCACCATCTGCTTCTGGAGTTCGATCCGGCCGAGGTCGCTGCCGTCACCGACGCCGTGCCGGGTACGGACGAAGGCCAGCGCCTGCTCGCCGTTGAGGTGGTGCTCCCCCGCCGGGAGGTCCAGCCCGCTGTCCTTGTCGTGGATGGCCACCGTGGTCGTCACGGTGGCCCCGCCTATCGCGTCCACGACGTGGGCGAAGCCGACGAAGTCGACCTCGACGTAGTGGTCCATCCGCAGCCCGGTGAGCTGTTCGGTGGTCCTGACCGCACAGGCGGCCCCGCCGGTCTCGTACGCGCTGTTGAACATCGCGCGCTTGGCGCCCGGGGCGGGCCTGCCGGTGGAGTCGGTGCAGTCGGGGCGGGTGACCAGGGTGTCACGCGGTATCGAGACGACCTCGGCGCGCGAGTGGTCCTGGCTGATGTGGACCACCATCGCGGTGTCCGAGCGGGCCGTGTCGCCGGTGTCCCCGCCGGCCAGGCCGCCGTTCGCGCCGGCCCGTGAATCCGAGCCCAGCACCAGGAGGTTGAACGAGCCGTCGGTCGCGGCCGGGGGCCGTGCGGTGCCCAGCCGGGCGTCGATGTCGACGCTCTTGAGGTTGCCGTTGAACTTCACGTAGGCGTAGCCGGCGGCCCCGACGCCGAGCACGACGAGCGCGGCGAACGCACACGCGACCGACCGCAGGACTTTGCGGCGGCGACTCGGAACCCTCTTGTGCTCGGCCATACGGTCCAGAGTAAATCGGACAACATGATCCAAAAGGCTCAATGTGTCCCAACCCTGGAACAAACACGGAACCCCGGACCGCTCGCGCGGTCCGGGGTTCCGTGTTCACGAGTGACCCGAGTGCGGTCAGTCGCCGGACCCGGGGGTCGTCTTGGCGATCTGCATCAGGAACTCGGCGTTGCTCTTGGTCTGCTTCATCTTGTCCAGCAGCAGCTCGATCGCCTGCTGCGAGTCCAGCGCGTGCAGCACCCGGCGGAGCTTCCAGACGATGGCCAACTCCTCGCTGCCCAGCAGGATCTCCTCCTTGCGGGTGCTGGAGGCGTCGACGTCGACGGCCGGGAAGATGCGCTTGTCCGAGAGCTTCCGGTCGAGCTTGAGCTCCATGTTGCCGGTGCCCTTGAACTCCTCGAAGATCACCTCGTCCATGCGCGAGCCGGTCTCGACCAGCGCGGTGGCCAGGATGGTCAGCGAGCCGCCGTTCTCGATGTTGCGCGCGGCGCCGAAGAACTTCTTCGGCGGGTAGAGCGCGGTCGAGTCGACACCACCGGACAGGATGCGGCCGGAGGCCGGCGCCGCCAGGTTGTAGGCACGGCCGAGGCGGGTGATGGAGTCCAGCAGGATCACCACGTCGTGGCCCAGCTCCACCAGGCGCTTGGCACGCTCGATGGCCAGCTCGGCGACGGTGGTGTGGTCCTCCGCCGGGCGGTCGAAGGTCGAGGAGATGACCTCGCCCTTCACCGACCGCTGCATGTCGGTGACCTCTTCCGGACGCTCGTCGACCAGGACGACCATCAGGTGGCACTCGGGGTTGTTGTGGGTGATCGCGTTGGCGACCGCCTGCAGCACCATCGTCTTACCGGTCTTCGGCGGCGCGACGATCAGACCGCGCTGGCCCTTGCCGATCGGCGACACCAGGTCGATGATCCGGGTGGTCAGCACGCCCGGGTCGGTCTCCAGGCGCAGCCGGTCCTGCGGGTACAGCGGGGTCAGCTTGTTGAACTCGGGGCGGCCGCGACCGCTCTCCGGGTCCATGCCGTTGACGGAGTCCAGCCGCACCATGGCGTTGAACTTCTCGCGGCGCTCGCCGTCACGCGGCTGGCGCACCGCACCGGTGATGGCGTCACCCTTGCGCAGGCCGTTCTTGCGGACCTGGGCGAGCGACACGTAGACGTCGTTCTGGCCCGGCAGGTAGCCGGAGGTGCGCACGAACGCGTAGTTGTCGAGGATGTCGAGGATGCCCGCGACCGGGATCAGCACGTCGTCCTCGCCGACCTGCGGCTCGACCACGCCGGCCTCGAAGCCCTCGCGGCGGGTGCCGCGGCCCCGGCGGTCACGGTAGCGGCCACGACGGCCCCGGCGACCGTCGCCGAACTCGTCGTCGTCGTAACCGCCCTGCTGCACCTGCGGCTGGACCTGCTGGCCGCCCTGACGGCTCTGCTGGCCGTCGCTCTGGGCGCTCTGCTGCTGGCCCTGCTGCGCGGGCTGGCGGTCGGTGCGGTCCCGGCGGTTGCGGCGGTCGCGACGCGACTCGCGCGAGTCGGCGTCCTGGCCGGCCTGGGCCTCGCCGCCCTCCTGACGGCCGTCGCGCTCGCCGCCCTCGCGGCGGTCCCGGCGGTCCCGGCGGTCGCGGCGGGTCTCGGTACGACCCTCCTCGCGGCCCTCGAAGGTGCGGGTGGCGTCCGGGCGGGCCTCGGCCTGCTTGGCCTCGGTGGCGACCGCGGCGGGCGCCTCGGCGGTCTCGGCGACCGGCGCGCCGGCGGCCGAGGTGGCCCGGCGGCGGGTGCGCTCGGCACGGGCCGGCGCGGCGGTCTCGGCGGCGGCCTGGACCGGGATCTCGATCTGGGCGGCCTGCGCCTCGGCGGCCGGGGCCTCGGCCTGCGCGGCGCGGCTGCGACGGGCGGGCTTCTCGGCCGGCTCGGCCTGCGCGGCGGCCTCGGCCGGAGCGGCCTTGGCGGCGCGCTTGGCGGCCGGGGCGGCGGTGCTGCCGCCGGCCGCGAGCAGCGGGTCCCCGCCGCTCTTCTCCTTGATGGCCTCGATCAGCTGGCTCTTGCGCAGGCGTCCCGTGCCGCTGATTCCGAGCGTCGAGGCGAGCTTCTGCAGCTCGGCCAGGACGAGGCCGTCCAGGCCCGCGGCGGCGGTGCGACGGCGCCGGGCCGGGGCCGCGGGGGCGGCGGCTGCGTCCGGCGCCTCGGCGTCCGGGCGCGCGCCCATCAGATCGGTGGTGTCGCTCACTAAGGGTCCTTCCCTGGAGCGGACGTCGGCCTGTCTGGCTCGGCGACCGGTTGTGCTGTCCTGACCAACGCTCGACTGCGTCGGTCCGAGGCGGTGATCCCCCGAATGGCGGTTGGCCCGTCGGGGGAGAGCTGCGAGGTGCGGTGCGTGAAGCACGGTGGTGCTGAGTGGCGCGGTCGAGTGCCGACCTGCGCTGTTGCCTGCGAATCCCGGGCCCCCGTCGCGTGACAGCGGCCCGTGCTCCGCCCGTCCTCGCCTCTAGGTGGGAGGCCGCGGGTGGGAGTCAGGTGCCATCACGGCTTCGGGATGCGGCCGCATGTGCGCAGGCAGGCTGCGTACGCGCTGCGGTGGGCTCCCGGAGAATCGTCGCCCCGGATATCGCCGGGACTCCGCGTGAGCGGAGTGCTGGGATCGGGACGCGGCGCACCGAGCCCCGGAGGGCACCTGGTGCAGCAATGAGGTTAACACTACCGACCCCCTCAGACATTCCCCAGCCTTGCGCTTACCAATCGTGTCCGGAGGACCCGGCTCCGGCCGTGCCGGACCGGGCCCCGCGGACGACGTGCTCAGACGTCGAGCGGGAGCACCGAGGCCCCGGCCCGGTCGAGTTCCAGCCGGTGGGCGGCGAACGCCGGGCCGCCACCGTGGCCGTGGTCACCGGCGAACGCCAGCACCTTGTCGGCGCCCGCCTCGTCGGTGAGCGCGAGGACGGTCGGCCCCGCGCCGGAGATCACCGCGGGGATCCCCTCCGCGCGCAGCGCGCCCACCAGGGCGGCGCTGTCCGGCATCGCGGAGGCCCGGTAGTCCTGGTGCAGCCGGTCCTCGGTGGCGGCGAGCAGCAGCTCGGGCCGCCGGGTCAGGGCCTCCACCAGCAGCGCGGCGCGGCCCGCGTTGACGGCGGCGTCGGCCAGCGGAACGGTCTTGGGCAGCAGGCCGCGGGCGGTCTCGGTGAGCACCTCGGTGGCCGGGACGAACACCACCGGGACGACCCGGTCGGACGGCTCCAGGGTGACGGCCCTGGCCGACTCCTCGTCCGTCCAGGCCACCGTGAAGTTGCCACGCAGGCAAGCCGCGACATTGTCCGGGTGGCCCTCCAGTTCGGAGGCGAGGACCAGCAGCGCGTCGTCGTCCAGGGCGGACGGGCCGCCGATGGTGACGGCGCGGGCGGCCACGATGCCGGCACAGATCGCGGCGGAGGACGAGCCCAGGCCGCGGCCGTGCGGTATCCGGTTGGCGCAGACCACCTCGAGGCCGCGCGGCTGGCCGCCGAGCCGGTCGAAGGCGGCCCGCATCGAGCGGACCACCAGGTGGCGCTCGTCGCGGGCCAGGGTGTCGGCGCCCTCGCCGGCGATGTCGACGGAGAGCCCGGAGTCGGAGACCCGGACGACCACGTCGTCGTACAGACCCAGCGCGAGTCCGAAGGCGTCGAAACCGGGGCCGAGATTGGCGCTGGTCGCGGGGACCCGGACCCGGACGGCGGCGGCACGGAACGCAGGACCGGCCATGCGGTGGACTCTCCTGGGGAAATCGGGCGGCGCGAAGCGCGTCGGTGCGAGGGTGGGGAGGGGCCGCGGGCCCCGGCCGGGGCGGGCGGTCACAGTCGTTGGTGCGGCCCGCACAGGGGCCGGACCCGGGGCATGTGCCACACGGCCGGACCCAGAGTATCGAAGACAGGTTCCACAGTGGTACACCCCGTAGGCCTTCGATCTGGTGTGTTGCCGCTTCTGGCCGGAATACATGCGGCGATGGCGTCGGAAAGCGCCATGAAATTGACACAAAAGTGTCAGCCGGGAACGGCGGTGGGCCGACCCCCGAAAGGGTCGGCCCACCGTGCGCCCGTGGGTCCGCCGGTCAGTCCAGCAGGCCGAGCCGCTGGGCGGCCGCCTCCGGGTCGACCGGGACGATCTGCGGCTGCGGCGCGCCGGCCACCGCCCAGTCCGGGTCCTTGAGGCCGTTGCCGGTCACCGTGCAGACGATCCGCTGGCCCGGGTCGACCAGGCCGGCCTCCGCCTTGGCCAGCAGGCCGGCCACCGAGGCGGCCGAGGCGGGCTCCACGAAAACGCCCTCCTGAGAGGCCAACAGCCGGTAGGCTGAGAGGATCTGACGGTCGGTCACCTTGTCGATGAGGCCGCCCGACTCGTCGCGCGCGGCGAGGGCGAAGTCCCAGGAGGCGGGGTTGCCGATCCGGATCGCGGTGGCGATGGTCTGCGGCTTGAGCACCGGGGCGCCGTCCACGATCGGGGCCGAGCCGGACGCCTGGAAGCCCCACATCCGCGGCTTGCGGGTGCTCAGGCCGTCCGCGGCGTACTCGCGGTAGCCCTTCCAGTAGGCGGTGATGTTGCCCGCGTTGCCGACCGGGAGGACGTGGATGTCGGGCGCGTCGCCGAGCATGTCGACGATCTCGAACGCGGCCGTCTTCTGGCCCTCGATCCGGACCGGGTTCACCGAGTTGACCAGCGCCACCGGGTACTTCTCGGACAGTTCACGCGCAAGGGTGAGGCAGTCGTCGAAGTTGCCGTCCACCTGAAGGATCCTGGCGCCGTGCACCAGCGCCTGGCCCATCTTGCCGAGCGCGATCTTGCCCTGCGGCACCAGCACCGCCGACACCATCCCGGCGCGCACCGCGTAGGCGGCGGCGGAGGCCGAGGTGTTGCCGGTGGAGGCGCAGATGACCGCCTGGGCGCCGTCCTCCTTGGCCTTGGAGATGGCCATCGTCATGCCCCGGTCCTTGAAGGAGCCGGTCGGGTTGGCGCCCTCCACCTTGAGGTAGACGTCGCAGCCGGTGCGCTCGGAGAGCACCTGGGCGGGGACCAGCGGCGTGCCGCCCTCCAGCAGGGTGACCACGGGAGTCGTGGCGCTGACCGGCAGACGGTCGCGGTACTCCTCGATCAGGCCGCGCCACTGGTGGGTGTGCGCGCCTCGGGCGATCGCTGCGTTCATGGTGCTTCCTACTCCCCTTCAACCCGCATGATGCTGGCCACGTCCCGCACGCTGTCCAGCGCGCGGAGCTTGTCGACCGTCGCCGACAGCGCGGCGTCGGTGGCACGGTGGGTGACCACGACGAGCGAGGCGTCGCCGTCGCGGCCCTGCTGGCGCACGGTGTCGATGGAGACGCCGTGCTCGGCGAAGGTGGACGCCACCTGGGCGAGCACGCCCGCGCGGTCGTCCACGTCCAGGCTGACGTGGTACCGGGTGACCACCTCGTCCATCGGCTTGGCCGGCAGCCGGGTGTACACCGAGTCGCCGGGGCCGGTGGCGCCGGCGAGCTTGTTGCGGCAGACCGCGACCAGGTCGCCGAGGACCGCGGAGGCGGTCGGCGCGCCGCCCGCGCCCGGGCCGTAGAACATCAGCCGGCCGGCCGCCTCGGCCTCGACGAACACCGCGTTGTACGCCTCGCGGACGGAGGCGAGCGGGTGCGAGAGCGGGATCATCGCCGGGTGGACCCGGGCGGTGACCGACTCGCCGTCCGCCGCCCGCTCGCAGATCGCCAGCAGCTTGACCACGCAGCCCATCCGCTTGGCGGAGGCGATGTCGGCGGCGGTCACCTCGGTCAGGCCCTCGCGGTAGACGTCCGCCGCGGTGACCTTGGTGTGGAAGGCGATGCCGGCCAGGATCGCGGCCTTGGCGGCGGCGTCGAAGCCCTCGACGTCGGCCGTCGGGTCCGCCTCGGCGTAGCCGAGCGCGGTGGCCTCCTCCAGCGCCTCCGAGTAGCCGGCGCCGGTGCTGTCCATCTTGTCGAGGATGAAGTTGGTGGTGCCGTTGACGATCCCGAGCACCCGGTTGACCCGGTCGCCCGCGAGCGACTCGCGCAGCGGGCGCAGCAGCGGGATCGCGCCGGCCACCGCGGCCTCGTAGTACAGGTCCACCCCGGCCTCGGCGGCCGCGGCGTGCAGTTCGGTGCCGTCCTTGGCGAGCAGCGCCTTGTTCGCGCTGACCACCGAGGCGCCCTGCTCGAACGCCGACAGGATGAGGTGTTTGGACGGCTCGATACCGCCCACCACCTCGATCACCACATCGATGTCGCCCCGGTTGACCAGGGCCTCGGCATCGGTGGTGATCAGGTCCTCGGGCACGCCCGGGCGGGCCCGGCCCGCCCGGCGGACCGCGATGCCGACGAGCTCGACCGGCGCGCCGATGCGCGCGGCGAGGTCGGCGGCGTCCGTCGTCATGATGCGCGCCACCTCGGAGCCCACCACACCACAGCCCAGCAACGCCACCTTCAGCGGCCGCGTACGCATCATCCGACTCCGCTCTGCATTCATCGTGCTTCGGTAGTTCCGGCGGGGTTTCGGGGGTCCGCCGGACCTTCGGTCTGTTCCAGTCTCCGGGACTTTCCGCACGGATCTACGGTCGTTCCATGATCTGAGACAAGGATTTCGTCATCCGATATCGAGACGCAGGAGATCCTCCTCCGTCTCGCGCCGGACGATCACCCGGGCCGAACCGTCCTTGACGGCCACCACGGGAGGCTTCAGGGCGTGGTTGTAGTTGCTCGCCATCGAGCGGCAGTACGCGCCGGTGGCGGGCACCGCGATCAGGTCGCCCGCGGTCAGGTCGGCCGGCAGGAAGGCGTCCCGGACGACGATGTCGCCGGACTCGCAGTGCTTGCCCACCACGCGGACCAGCATCGGCTCGGCGTCGCTGGAACGCGACACCAGGGCGACCGAGTACTCGGCGTCGTAGAGCGCGGTACGGATGTTGTCGGACATGCCGCCGTCCACGCTGACGTAGGTGCGCAGGCCCTCCAGCGCCTTGACGGTGCCGACCTCGTACAGCGTGAACGCCGTCGGGCCGACGATCGCCCGGCCCGGCTCCACGCTCAGCCGGGGGGCGCTCAGCCGGGCGGCGGCGCACTCGCGGCGGACGATCTCGGCCAGCGCGGCCGCGATCTCGGCCGGTTCGCGCGGGTCGTCCTCGCTGGTGTACGCGATGCCGAGGCCGCCGCCGAGGTCGATCTCGGGCAGCTCGACGCCGTGCTCGTCGCGGATCTCGGCGAGCAGGCCGACCACCCGGCGGGCGGCGACCTCGAAGCCGGCCGTGTCGAAGATCTGCGAGCCGATGTGCGAGTGGATGCCGCGCAGTTCGAGGCTCCGGTGGGCCAGGACCCGGCGGACCGCCTCGGCCGCGGCGCCCCCCGTCAGCGAGAGCCCGAACTTCTGGTCCTCGTGCGCGGTGGCGATGAACTCGTGGGTGTGCGCCTCGACACCGACCGTGATCCGGATCAGCACCTGCTGCCGGACGCCGTGCCGGGCCGCGATCGCCGCCAGCCGCTCGATCTCCTCGTAGGAGTCCACCACGATGTGGCCGACACCGGTCTTCACCGCGTGTTCGAGCTCGGCCACCGACTTGTTGTTGCCGTGCAGCGCGATCCGCTCCGCCGGCATCCCGGCGGCCAGCGCCACCGCCAGCTCGCCCGGGCTGCAGACGTCCAGGTTCAGGCCCTCCTCGTGCAGCCAGCGCACGACGGCCTTGGAGAGGAACGCCTTGCCGGCGTAGTACACGTCCGCCTCGGTGCCGAAGGCCTCCCGCCAGGCGCGCGCCCGGGCCCGGAAGTCCTCCTCGTCCAGCACGTACGCCGGGGTGCCGAACTCGGCGGCCAGCCGCTTGACGTCGATGCCGCCGACGGTGGCCACGCCCTCGGCGTCCCGGGTGACGGTCCTCGACCAGACCTTCGGGTCGAGCGCGTTCAGGTCGCTCGGCGGCGCCTGGTAGTGGCCCTCGGGCAGCACGTCGCCGTGGCGGGGACCTGCGGGGTGTGCGGAGCGGCTCATCTGTCTTCTCGTCCTTGACCTATGGCGAGGGGCGGCGACGGTCTCCGTCGACCGTCCGCCGCCCCCGCTGCGCGCTTGGGGGTGGTGCTACATCCGCTCGGGCGCCGAAACGCCCAGGAGCGTGAGGCCGTTGGCCGTGACCGTTCGCGTGGCCTCGACCAGCCAGAGGCGGGCCCGGTGCGTGTCCGTGAGCTCCTCGTCGCCCTTCGGCAGGAACATGCAGTTCTCGTACAGGCGGTGGTACTTGCCCGCGAGGTCCTCCAGGAACCGCGCGACCCGGTGCGGCTCGCGCAGCTCGCCGGCCGTGGCCAGGACGCGCGGGAACTCGCCGAGGGCGCCGAGGATGTCGTTCTCCCACGAGGTGGAGAGCAGCTCGGGTTTGAAGTCCTCCGCCGCGCCCTTGTCCACGCCGAGCTGAGCGGCCTTGCGCGCCACTCCGCACATCCGGGTGTGCGCGTACTGGACGTAGTAGACCGGGTTCTCGTTGGTCTGGCTGGTCAGCACGTTGATGTCGAGCGTGATGGTGGAGTCGGTGGACGAGCGCGCCAGGGTGTAACGGGCCGCGTCCACGCCGATCCAGTCGACGACGTCGTCGATGGTGATGATGTTGCCGGCCCGCTTGGACATGCGGACCTCTTCGCCGTCGCGAAGCATCTTCACGAACTGGCCGATCCTGACCTCGATGTTGCGGTCCATGTCGTCGCCCGCGCAGGCCGAGATGGCCTTGAGCCGGTTGACGTAGCCGTGGTGGTCCGCGCCCAGCATGTACACCGAGACCTCGGAGCCGCGGTCCCGCTTGGAGAGGTAGTACGCGGCGTCGGCGGCGAAGTAGGTGGTCTCGCCGTCGGCCTTGATCAGGACGCGGTCCTTGTCGTCACCGAAGTCGGTGGTGCGCAGCCAGATCGCGCCGTCCCGCTCGAAGACGTGGCCCTGCTCGCGCAGCCGCTCGATGGCCTGCTCGATGGCGCCGGAGTCGTGCAGCGACTTCTCCGAGAACCAGGTGTCGAAGTGGGTGCCGAACTCGTCCATCGAGCGCTGGATCTCGGCCACCATGAGCTTGAGGCCCTCGGTGCGGAAGACCTGGAGCTGCTCGTCCCCGGGCAGGTCGAGCACGCCCGGGACGCCGTCGGTGATCGCCTTGGCGATGTCGCCGATGTACTCGCCGACGTAGCCGTCCGCGGGCACCTCGCGCCCGTTGGCGGCGGCCTGGAGCGAGGCGGCGAACTTGGAGATCTGCACACCGGCGTCGTTGAGGTAGTACTCGGTGGTGACGTCGGCGCCGGAGGCCTTCAGCACGCGGGCCAGCGAGTCGCCGACGGCGGCCCAGCGGACGCCGCCGATGTGGATCGGGCCGGTCGGGTTGGCGGAGACGAACTCCAGGTTGATCCGCAGACCCCTGAGCGCCTCGTTGCGGCCGTACTCCGCGCCCGCCTCGACGATGGTGCGGGCCAGCTCGCCCTGGGTGGCGGCGTCGAAGGTGATGTTCAGGAAGCCCGGCCCGGCGATGTCGACCCCGGCGACCCCGGGCAGCTCTCGCAGACGGGCGGCGACCAGCTCGGCCACGGCTCGCGGCGGCTTGCCGGCCGGCTTCGCGAGCTGGAGGGCCACGTTCGTCGCGTAGTCGCCGTGGTCCCTGTTCTTGGGTCGCTCGACCGTCACGTGCTCGGGCACGGCGACGGCCAGCTCGCCCGCCTCGACGGCGGCGCTCACTGCGGCCTGGACTGCCTGGGAAAGTTCTGCGGGGGTCACGACGCCAAGCGTAGGCGAGACGGGGTGCCCGCCCGCCACCCGGTTTACCGGTTGAGACACCCGGCCGCCGTGGCGGCGGGGGTGTCAGCCACGATCCGTCCGATCTGTTCGCTCAGGGCGAAATCCGCCCGGTGTCCCGCCCAGCACCATCAACCGCCGCACCAGCGCCACCAGATCGGCCGGGTCGAAGGGCTTGCCCAGGTAGCCGTCCACCCCGACCGACTCCCCCAGATCGAGATCGGCCGGCGTGCAGGCGCTGACGATCGCGATGGGCAGCCGGCGCGTCCCCGGCGCCGCCCGCAGCCGGGCCGCCGTGCGCAGACCGTCCAGCCGTGGCATCACCACGTCGAGCGTCACGACGTCCGGCTTCACCCGGCGGACCACCTCCAGGCACTCGGCCCCGTCGGCGGCGGTCACCACCTCGAAGCCCTCGAGTTCAAGATTGACCCTGATCAGCTGGCGGATCGCCTCGCTGTCGTCCACCACGAGGACCCGCCCGGACTCTCCAGACACCTCACCGAGGGTATCGGCGCGCCCCGCGCCCCGTCCGGCCTTTCGCCACTTCCGCTTCCGCTCCCCGCTCCCCGATCGACCGGCCGATCACCCGTCGGCGAAACCCGTGCACGGAGCACGCCCCGGGCCTGGTAATGTTCTCCACGTCGGAGCGAACGCGAAGACACCAAGCAGGCCCCCGTAGCTCAGGGGATAGAGCACCGCCCTCCGGAGGCGGGTGCGCAGGTTCGAATCCTGCCGGGGGCACTTCGCGAGAAGTGCAACAGAGGCCCAGGTCAGTGGAGTTCATCCACGGATCTGGGCCTTCGTCATGTTCCGGGCCGTACCGGCCCCGTGCCCCGCCCGCCGGGCCGGCCGCCGGGGATGGCGGGCTGTGACGGCGGGCCGGGCGGCCGGCTCAGGAGGCCGCCGCCTCGGCCTCGGTGTAGAGGTCGGCGATGGTGTGGTCGAAGTAGGCGCTGTAGGAGGTGTCGGAGGTGTCCCCGCCCTGCTGGTAGCCGCCGATGGTGCCGATGACGTGGCCGGTGGCGGTGCTGATCCAGGGGCCGCCACTGGTGCCGCCCGGGTAGTCGGGGCAGTCGACGACGCGCTGGTAGGCGGACTCGCGGCCGGTGGTGTTGGCGCAGAGGATCGGGGCCTCGGAGTCGGCGGGGTAGCCGTAGAGGCGGACGGCGGAGCCGAAGGGCTCGTCGGTGCCGAGCTGGTTGGCGCCGACCACGTCCTCGATCCGCCGGCCGTTGCTGGGGGCGGTCTCCAGGATCGCGAAGTCCTCGTCCTGGTCGCCGTTCTGGGACCAGCCGGCGGCGGTGTGGACGGCGGTGACCCGCCAGGTGCCGTACGGGGCGGTGCCGTTGTGGTAGCCCGGGGCGAAGGTGACGCCGTCGGCACCGCCGAGGCAGTGGGCGGCGGTGAGCAGCAGGTTGCCGGTCGGGCTGTGCAGCACGCTGGCGGTGCAGAAGTGGTTGCCGGGCCCGACCCCGCCGCTGAACAGGGCGCCCACGGTGGCCGCTTCGGGGGTGGCCTGGGCCTCGGCGGTGGTGCCGGCCCTGACCGTGGTCGGCGCGGCGGTCGGCGCGGACGCGCGGGCGAGGAGCGACGGGTCCTCGCCCGAGGCCTCGTCCGAGGGGGTGGGCTCCGCCGTGGGGGTGGGCTCCGTCGTGGGGGACGGCGGGTCCCCGGCGGTCGACGGGGCGGCGGGCGGCGGGACGGCCGGGGCCCCGTCGACCGCCGGGGGCGGGCTGCCGACGGCCGTCGCCTCGGAGGTCACACCGTGGGTGCCCGCCACCACCGTCGCCGCGGTGAGGGCGGCGAGAGCGGTGAACAGGACGGGGGCCAGAAGGCGTCGGCGGGGGTTACGGCGGCGGTGCTGGCCCATACCTGCTCTGCTCCTGCCTCGGGGGTCGGCGCGAGTACGGTCCGACTATGGCGGGTGGAGCTGGGAAGGGTGTTATGCGCGGCTGGGAGCCGGATGAGAAATAGGTCACTCCGCCGGACGTCCGGCGCCGCCGGCGCCCCCGGCACCGCCGCCCTGGCCCACCGGACCGGCCGGCGCCGCGGCCAGTTCGGCGGGGGTGATGAACGCGGTGTGCGTCCCGGCGGTGGTGCAGGCGAAGGCCCCGGCCACCGAGCCCGCCCGGGCGCAGTCCAGCGGCGGGCGGCCCTGGAACCAGGCGTGCAGGAACCCGGTGACGAAGGCGTCGCCCGCACCGTTGGTGTCGACCACCGGGCGGCCCGGGTCGACGGCCGGGAGGTGGCGCGGCGGGGCGTCGCGGGTGAGCAGGTGGCAGCCCTCGGCGCCGGCGGTGGCGATCACGGCGGTGGCCCGGCCCTCGGCGAGGATTCCGCGCATCACCTCCTCGTGCCGGCCCCGGCAGCCGGCCACGGAGAGGAAGACCAGGTCGGAGTTGACCGCGTAGTCCCGGTGGTGCGGCTCGCGACCGTCCCAGTCGTGCAGGTCGGTGGAGGTGGTGCGGCCGAGCCGGTGGAGATCCCCGTACATGGCGCGGTTGGTGCCGGTGATGGAGAGGTGCACATGCCGGCTGCGCTCGACGTACGGCAGGTAGAACGAGCGCGGCAGCCGCAGGTCGGCGGGGTGGCGGGCGTCGAAGAAGGAGAAGCGCCGACCGGCGGCGTCCACCAGGTTGACCGCGCGGGGGGTGCCGTGCGGCGAGACGAGGTGGGCGAAGGTCAGGCCCTGGCGGGCGTACTCGGCGAGCACCAGCCGGCCCTGCGGGTCGTCGCCCAGGTAGTCGATGAAGGCGGTGCGCAGGCCGAGGTGGTGGGCGCCGAGGGCGACGCCGTTGCCGGTGTGGGCGACGTAGTCGCGGACGGGCCCGACCTGCTGCGATTCGCCGGGCGGGACTTCGAGCCGGTCGACCCGGACGATGGTGTCGACGCCGGCGCCGCCGACGACGAGCAGGTCGAACTCGAACGGCTCGGGGTCCGGCACGGCGGCGCCTCCTTGGTCCTGGACGGTGCCCAGGAGGGTCCTGGACGGTGCCCAGGAGTCAAGCAGGCCCCGGAGGTCGGCTGCAAGACCTTGCGGCAACTTTCAGGAGGCCCGCTGTCTCCCGGTGGGCGTCACCGCTCCCGCCTTGGCGCTCGCGTCCGTCTCCCGCGCCGTGACCCGCGCCCGCGCGCCCGCCTCGGCACGCGTCGCGGCACTGGCACCGGCACTGGCACCGGCACCGACCGCACTGACACCGACACCGACCGCCCTGGTGGCCTCGCCGGGCGCCGGGCGGTGGTTGATCAGCAGGAACGCGGCCAGCGCCGCGAGCAGCAGGACGCCCGTCGCCACCCAGGTGGCGGTCACATAGCCGTGCACCGCGCCCTGCGCCCGGACCCGCGGGTCGGCGGCGATCCGGGTGGCGAGGTAGCTCGCGGTGGCGCTGGCCGCGATGGTGTTCAGCAGCGCCGTACCGAAGGAGCCGCCCACCTGCTGGGCCGAGTTGATGGTGGCCGACGCCGCGCCGGCCTCGTTCCGGGCGACGCCGAGGGTGGCCAGGCTCGTCGACGGCATGAACACCATGCCCATACCGAAGCCGAGCAGCAGCTCGGCGGGCAGCACCGTGCCGGCCCACGGGCTGTCCACCGTCATCCGGGTCAGCCAGGCCATCCCGCCCGCCGCGATCACCAGGCCGGAGGCGACCAGGTTCCGGGTCGGCACCCTGGTCGTCATCCGGGCCGAGAAACCGGTCGACGTGGCGACGATGGAGACCGTCATCGGCAGGAAGGAGAGGCCCGACAGCACCGGCGAGAAGTGCTTGATCACCTGTAGGTAGTAGGTGAGGAAGAGGAACAGGCCGTACATCCCGATCATGGTCAGACCGATCGAGAGGGCGGCGCCGCCGCGGTTGCGGTCGGCGACGATGTGCAGCGGGAGCAGCGCGTGCCTGGTGCGCTTCTCGACCAGGACGAAGACCACCAGCAGGACGGCGCCCAGTGCCAGCGCGCTCAGCACCAGCCCGTTGCCCCAGCCCCTGGTCACGGCCTCGGACATGCCGAACACGACGGCCAGCAGGCCGCCGCAGCCCAGCACCGCGCCGGGCAGGTCCAGTCTGACCCGGTGCCCCTTGCCGATGTGGTCGGCGGTGAGGACGTAGGAGGCGGCGAAGGCCGCGGCGGCGGCGATCGGGGTGTTGACGAACAGGCACCAGCGCCAGTCCAGGTACTCGGTCAGCAGGCCGCCCAGGATCAGGCCGATCGCGGCACCGCCGCCGGCGATCGCGCCGAAGACGCCGAAGGCCGTCCCGCGCTCCCTGGGGTCGGTGAAGGTGGTGGAGAGTAGTCCCAGCGCCGACGGGGCCAGCAGCGCGCCGAAGGCGCCCTGAAGGGCGCGGGCCCCGAACAGCATCGCCGGTCCGGACGCCGAGCCGCCGAGCGCGGAGGCGAGGGCGAAGCCGAGCAGGCCGACGGTGAAGACGCGTCTGCGGCCGAAGAGGTCGCCGAGCCGGCCGCCGAGGAGCAGCAGGCCCCCGAAGGCGAGCGTGTAGGCGGTGATCACCCACTGCCGGTTGGCATCGGAGATGCCGAGGTCCCGCTGGGCCGACGGCAGAGCGATGTTCACGATGGTGGCGTCGAGAACGATCATGAGCTGGGCGATGGCGATGACCGTCAGGGCCCACCATCGGCGGCTGTCCGCCGCCTCACGACCGGTGGCAGGGTGCGAAGACACTGGAGAGCCTTCCGGACGGGTACGGAGAGGTCGCGCAGTCGTCTTCCAGCCAAACGCCCATGGCAGGGAATGGCAAGGAAAAATCCCGCCAAATCCATAGGAATGGGACAAAAGAACCAGGTCACCGGGGTCGGAGGGACCTCGGAGGGACCAGAGCCCCGGGCCGGAGGACGAGGCCGCCCTCCGGCCCACGGGCCCCCGCGGTCATCAGGTGTGACCGCCGGGGCCCGGGCGCTTCCGGCCGGAACCGGTGCCTACAGCGCGGTCAGCTCCGCGACCAGGTCGTCCAGGCCCAGCGAGCCCTGCGACAGCGCGGCCATGTGCCAGGCCTTGAGGTCGAACACCTCGCCCCGCGCCTCGTGCGCCGCCTGCGCCGCCGCCCGGCCGCGCAGCCAGGCGCGCTCGCCCAGCTTGTAGCCGATCGCCTGGCCCGGCATGCCCAGGTAGCGGACCAGCTCACTGTCCAGGAAGTCCGTGGACAGCCCGCAGTACAGGCCGAAGAACTCCCGGGCGGCGTCCGGCAGGACGGGCTCGCCCGGCCGGTACGGGGAGTCCGCGGGGAAGTCCAGGCCGACGTGCATGCCGATGTCCACGATCACCCGCAGCGCCCGCATCATCTGGGCGTTGAGGTAGCCGAGCCGGTGGCCGGGGTCGGTGAGGTAGCCCAGCTCGTCCATCAGGCGCTCGGCGTAGAGCGCCCAGCCCTCCAGGTTGGCGCTCACCCCGCCGATGCTGACCTGGTAGGTGGAGAGCCGGTCGGCGACGTAGTTCCACTGCGCCAGCTGGAGGTGGTGGCCGGGAACGCCCTCGTGGTACCAGGTCGAGACCAGGTCCCAGACCGGGAACGCCTCCCGGCCGATGGTCGGCAGCCAGGTCCGCCCGGGGCGGGTGAAGTCCAGCGAGGGCGCGGTGTAGTACGGCGCGGCGGCGCTGCCGGACGGGGCGATCATCGACTCGACCCGGGTGATCGGCTCGGCCAGGTCGAAGTGGGTGCCCTGGAGGTCGGCGATCGCCTGGTCCATCAGGCCCTGGAGGTACTCACGGGCGGGCTCGGCGCCCTGGATGGCCGGGCCGTCGCTCTCCAGCCACTTCATCGCCTCCATCGGGGTGGCGCCGGGCCGCACCTTCTCGGCCTCCACCCGCATCTGCGCCAGCAGGTCGTGGAACTCCTGCCAGGCCCAGCCGTACGCCTCGTCCAGGTCCAGGTCGGCGCCGGTCCAGTAGCGGACGAAGCGGCCGTAGCGCTCACGGCCGGTGGTGTCGGGGGCGTCGGCGGCGGCCGGGCCGTAGACGTCGCGCAGCCAGTCGCGCAGTTCGGCCAGCGCCCCGGCCGCGGCCACCGCGTGCTCGGACAGGCCCGCGCGCAGGCCCTCCGGGGCGTCCTGGACGAGCTCGCCGAACCAGCCGCCGGGCTGCTCCCCCTCCAGCCACTCGCCGATCTGCCCCACCACGGTGGTGACCTGGCGGGGGCCGGAGAGCAGGCCGCGCTCGATGCCCTCGGTGAGGGTCTCGCGGTACTGCGCCAGCGCGACGGGCACCCGGGCCAGCCGGCGGCCGAGCACCTCCCACTGCTGCTCCGTGTCGGTGGCCATCAGGGTGAAGACCTCGCGCACGTTGTGCACCGGCGAGCCCATGTTGCGGACCGCACGGAAGTTCTCGCCCGCGTCGTGGACGGCCAGTTCGGCGGTGAGCCGCTCGCGCAGCAGCCGGGCGCAGCGGCGCTCGGCCTCGTCCTCGGCGGCGCCGGCCTGCTCGGCCTCGGCGAGCCGGGCAAGGGTGTGGCGGCCCAGTTCGGCGACCGCCTCGTCACCGGCCGGGGAGAGGTCGGGCAGCCGGTCGTCATCGGGGTGGAGGCCCAGGTACACCGCCGTCAGCGGGTCGAGCACGGCAAGGGCCTGGACGTAGGCATCGGCGATACGGCGTGGGGTGGTGCCGTCGGAGCTGATCAGTTCTTCAACCATTCGGACATCATTTCGCGGCCCGGGCCGATTGCAAGTCCCTTACTCGCCGCCTCGACCGGCCCGGTTCAGGCTCCGGACCGCCGGGCCCGCCACCACTGCCGGAGCAGGCCCGGATCCCAGGTGGGCCGTCCGCGCGCGAAGGGCCGGAAACAGAGGCCGATCAGCACCGCGCAGAAGTGTCCGAGATCCGTGAAGGTGTGCGACGTGATCAGCGGCACCAGGTAGAAGACCACCACCCCGCCCCCGTACAGCCACCGCAGGCGGCCGGCGAACCGGTAGGTGAGCACCGCGGCCACCCCGGCCAGCGCGTACGAGACGCCGACGTCCACGGTGCGGGCGAGACTGTCGTGCAGCCGGCCGCTGGTGATGCCCCAGGCGACTATCCCCTCGCTGACGAAGGTGGCCCCGACGTGCGCGGTCGCGGCGACCGTGAACCAGCGCCAGGTGCCCAGCCAGCGTTCGGCGTTGGCGTGGAAGAGGCTGAAGAGGACGAAGTAGGAGAGGAAGCTCGCCTGCTCCGTCCAGATCGCGCTGGCGATCAGCGCGTGCACCGGGTGCGAGCGCAACTGGTCCAGATTGGTGGACCGGGCCGCCAGGAACCAGTGCAGCCTGGCCGGGTTCATCCGCGCCACGACGAAGCTGGTGGCCGCCAGCACCAGCAGCCAGAGGTACGTCCCCGGCGCCGACCCGATCCACCCCCCGACCGCCCGCGGCACCCGGCGGACGAGGCTCGCACGCGTGGGCGTCTCTGGCATCCGGCCGGGCTTCCTCGTCGACGGTTCGGGCATTTCCCCCCCATAGTGGGCGCCTCCCCCACCACCGCCCGGCACCCTCGGCTCGCGTGTTGCCCGTGCACGAGCAGCGCCAGACCCCGGCCCGCGTCCGCCAGGGCACAGCGGACACGGACGGCCTGAGCCGTCCGGCGAAGCCGCCTGCTGACTCCGGAGGAACCCCGCACAGGAAGTCGGTGGGGCCGACTTCCTGTGCGGGGCAAGCGAGGGTGGCGGCGGGGTTCGTTCCGGAAGTGGGGTGCAGGCCGGGAACGGATCGGAGCGGGGCCCATTACGCTGGCCGCCATGGAAGCCAGCCCAGCGCCCTCGCCGCCCGTTTCCGACGGCCGCCCGCGTCGTAGCGGGTACCGGAGGCTGCCGGTGCAGCAGCGGCGGGAGCAGCTCATCTCGGTGGCCCTGGAGCTGTTCGCCTCGCGACCGCCGGAGGAGGTCAGCCTGGACGATGTCGCGGAGGCGGCGGGGGCGTCGCGGCCGCTGGTGTACCGCTACTTCGCGGGCGGCAAGCAGCAGTTGTACGAGGCCGCGCTGCGCAGCGCGGCGGAGGAGCTGACCAGCCGGTTCACCGTGCCGCCGGCCGGGACGCCGACCGAGCAGCTGTCGGCCGTGCTGGACAGCTACTTCACCTTCGTGGCCGAGCACGACGCCGGGTACTCGGCGCTGCTGCGGGGCGGTTCGGTGGTGGAGACGGCGCGGACCTCGGCGATCGTCGACGACGTGCGGCGGGCGGCGCTCCGGCGGACGCTGCGCCACCTCGGGGTGCGGGAGGCCGGGCCCCGGCTGACGCTGCTGGTGCGCTCGTGGATCTCGGTGGTCGAGGGCGCGTCGCTGAGCTGGCTGGACGAGGGCCGCACGCTGCCGGTGGCCGAGCTGCGGGACTGGCTGGTGGACCAGTTCGTGGCGATGGCCGCGGCGACGGCGCTGCGCGATCCGCAGTCGGCGGAGGTGCTGGCCGGCGTGCTGGCGCTGGAGGACCCGGCCGAGTCACGGACCGAACGGCTCCAGGCCGTGCTCACCCGGTAGCCCCGCCCCCGGGACCGGGTACCGGGCGGGGTGCTCAGGCCTTGCCGAGCACCTGGCGGCGGCGGCCGAGCCCGTCGATCTCGGTCTCGACCACGTTCCCCGGCGCCAGGAGCGGGGTTCCCGGGCGGCCCGGGGTGACGCCGGCCGGGGTGCCGGTGACGATCACGTCGCCCGGCTCCAGCACCATGAACTGGCCGGCGTACCGGACCAGTTCCAGCACCGGGAAGATCATCCGGACGGTGGAGCCGTCCTGCCGCAGCTCGTCGGAGTGGCCGCACACCGGCCCCGGCCTCTTGCCTGCGAGGCATGTCAAGGCACCCGCCCGCGAACCAGGCGGCTCCGCCCTCCGCCCCCGTCCGCCCCCGGCGAACAGCCGCACGCCCAGGGCGAACAGCCGTTGTGGGCGGGGAGCCCGGCACACAGGATCGGGACATGGAGATCACCCGCGTACGACCCGAGTTGTCCATGATCACCCTGGAGTTCGGGACGGCCTACCTCTGGCGGGACGAGGACGGGCTGACCCTGGTCGACACCGGTATCGCCGGGTCGGCGGCGGCCGTCGAGGAGGCGATCCGCTCGCTCGGGGCGGACCCGTCGGCGCTGCGCACCATCGTGCTGACGCACCACCACGAGGACCACACCGGCTCCGCCGCCGAGCTGGCCGGGCGCTGGGGCGCCGAGGTGGTGGCGCACCGGCTGGAGGCGCCGGTGATCCGGGGCGAGCGACCACCGGTGCCGCCGGTGCTGAGCCCCTTCGAGCAGGAGATCCGGGACGGCCTGCCGCCGCTGCCGCCGGCCCCGCCGTGCGCGGTGCACCGGGAGGTGGTGGACGGGGACGTGCTCGGCTTCGGCGGCGGCGCGGTGGTGGTGCACGTGCCGGGGCACACCGACGGCAGCATCGCGCTCCACCTGCCCGGCCCCGGTGTGCTGTTCACCGGGGACGCGGTGGCCAATCCCGGGGGCCGGACCATGTGCGGGGTGTTCAACACCGATCCGGTACGGGCCGCCGGCTCCCTCCGCCGCCTGGCGGGGCTGCCGGTGGAGACGGCGGTGTTCGGGCACGGCGACCCGATCACGGCCGGTGCGTCAGCCGCCCTGCGGGCCGCCGCCGAGCAGCCGCTGGAGCGGTAGCGGCCGCGCCTCCCCCGGCCGCGTCTCCCCCGGGCGCGCCTCCCCCCGGCCGACACGGTCCCGTTCGCGCTGCCAGTGGTCCAGGTCGCGCAGGGCGTCGGCGCGGGCGTCCGGCTCGCCGGCCAGCGCCGGGACCAGTTCGCGCAGCAGGGCGACGGCGGCGCCGGGACTGCCACCGCGGGCCTGCCAGAGGGCCAGGTCGTGGCAGGTCCGCAGGGTGCGCAGGTCGGTGGGGCCGCAGATCCGGGCGAGGTCGGGGATCAGCGCCTCCAGCATCCGGACGGCCTCCTCCGGGGCGCCGTCCGCGCCGCGCTGCCAGGCCTGGTCGGCCCGGCGGCGCAGCTGTTCGGGGCTGGGGTCGTCCGGTCCGAGCAGGCCGGGCCGGACGTCCCGCAGCCGGCGCCGGACCTCGGCGGCGTCGGCGGGCCGGTCGGCCGGGTCCTTGGCGAGCAGCTGGCGCACCAGGGCGGCCAGCGCCGGGTCGGTGGTGCGGACCGGCGGCGGGACGTCGTTCAGGTGCTGGTACATCATCGCGGCGGCCGTCCCGGCGTTGAACGGGCGCCGGCCGGTGCAGAGCTGGAAGAGCACGATGCCGAGCGCGTAGAGGTCGGCCCGGCCGTCGAGCGGGGCGCCGGCCCAGCACTCGGGCGCCAGGTAGGGCACGGTGCCGATGACGTTGCCGGTGGAGGTGAGGCCGACGGACTGGCTGAGCAGCCGGGCGATGCCGAAGTCCAGCACCTTGGCCTCGCCGGCCTCGGAGATCATGATGTTCTCGGGCTTGATGTCCCGGTGCACCACGCCCGAGCGGTGCGCGGCGTCCAGGGCCTTGCAGACCTGGCGGATCCAGCGCAGCGAGAGCGCCGGGTCGGGGATGCCCTCCTTGAGCACGGCGGACAGCGGCCGGCCGCGGACCAGCTCCATCACCAGGTAGTGGGTGGACCAGGCGCCGTCCTGCACCCGGCCGTAGTCGTGCAGGGTGACGATGTGCGGGTTGGAGAGGCTGCCGACGGTCCTGGCCTCCAGGATGAAGCGGTCGACCGCCTCCTGGTCGCTCGCGTTCTCCTCGGAGAGGACCTTGACCGCGACCGGACGGCCGAGTCTGGTGTCGTGGGCCGCCCAGACCACGCCGAATCCGCCCCGGCCGAGCTCCCGGTCCAGCCGGTAGCGGCCGTCCAGCACCTCCCCCGCCCTCATGCCTTCCCCCAGTCCGCCAAGTCCGATGGATCCGAACGGTGTTCACCGCGACCGGGGCCACCATAGCGGTGGGGGAAGACATCGGGGTGAACGGCTCACGGCTTCGGCTTGGGCAGGCCCTCCGGGTTCAGTTCGGAGGTCGGGACGGCCTCGTTGTCCAGGCCCCAGCGCTTGAGCACCTGGCCGTAGCTGCCGTTCCCGATGACCTCGTTCAGCGCCTCGTTGACCGCCTTGACCAGCCCGTTGTCCTTCCTGGTGGTCGCCGCGATCTTGCCGACCACATTGGCGCCGCCGCCCGAGTAGGTGCCGATGATCTCGGTCTCGCCGGTCTGGACGGCGTGGAACGAGGCGCTGGGGTTGGGGCCGACGTAGATGTCGATCCGGCCGGAGGAGAGCGCGAGGTAGTAGTCGGAGGAGTTCTGGTAGTACTTGATGTCGGCCGGCTTGAGGCCGTTCTTCACGTTCTCCTCGTTCCAGGAGACCAGCAGCTTCTCCTGGTTGGTGCCGGAGGAGACGGCGATGGTCCGGCCGGCGATGTCCTTGGGCCCGGTGATCTTCCAGCCGCTGCCCTTCCTGGCCTCGAAGCCGAGGATGTCCAGCCGGTAGGTGGCGAAGTCGTACTTCTCCTTGCGGGCCTCGGTGACGGTGATGTTGGAGAAGCCGACGTCGTACTTGCCGCTGTCCAGGCCGACGAAGATGTTCTCCCAGGAGACCGGGTTGAACTCCGCCTTCAGGCCGAGGACGTTGGCGATCAGGGAGGCGATGTCCGGCTCGACGCCGATGATGGTCCTGTCGTCGTTGGCGTAGAAGTCCAGCGGCGGTGTGGTGCCGAGCGAGTCGACGACCGTCAGCGTCCCTCTCTTTCTGATCTCCTCCGGGACCAGTGCCGCGATGGCGTCGACCTTCGGTGTGGTGATGCGGTTCTGATTTGGCGTCAGATTGACCGTGATGCCGTTGGGCGCGGTGCTGCCCTTGGCGGGCGCGAGTTCCGCCGTGGCGTCCGAGGAGCCGCCGCAGGCGGCCAGGGTGAGGGCGGCGGCGGCCGCGACGGCGGTCACGAGGGCACGGCGGGGCAGGGACATGGCGGAACTCCTTGACGGGTGAAGGGGTTTCGGGGACGGCACGAGCCGGGGTCAGAGGACCTTGGCGAGGAAGGCGCGGGTGCGCTCGTGCTGCGGGTCGTCCAGGACGGCACCCGGCGGGCCCTGCTCGACCACCACGCCGCCGTCCATGAAGACGACGGTGTCGGCGACCTCGCGGGCGAAGCCGATCTCATGGGTGACCACGATCATCGTGGTGCCGCTCCCGGCCAGGCCCCTGATGACGTCCAGCACCTCACCGACCAGCTCCGGGTCGAGCGCCGAGGTGGGCTCGTCGAAGAGCAGCACCTTGGGTTCCAGGGCCAGCGCGCGGGCGATCGCCACCCGCTGCTGCTGCCCGCCGGAGAGCTGCCGGGGGTAGGCGTCCGCCTTGTCCGCGAGGCCGACCCGGCCGAGCAGGTCCAGCGCGGCCGCCCGGGCCTCGGCCTTCCGTCGGCGCAGCGCGCTGACCGGCGCCTCGATGATGTTCTCCACCACGGTGAGGTGCGGGAACAGGTTGAAGTTCTGGAAGACGAAGCCGATGTTGGTGCGCTGGCGCAGCACCTCGCGCTCCTTGAGCTCGTGCAGCCGGTCGCCGGACCGGCGGTAGCCGATCAGCTCGCCGTCGATGGCGACGAAGCCCCGGTCCAGCTTCTCCAGGTGGTTGATCGCGCGCAGCAGGGTGGACTTGCCGGAGCCGGACGGACCGAGCACCACCGTCACCGAGCCGGCCGGGACGTCGAGGTCGACGCCGCGCAGCACGGCGAGCTGCCCGAAGCTCTTGTGCAGGCCCCTGACCTGCACCATGGGTTCGGCGGCGAGCGTGGTCATGAGCGTCCTCCGGGGGCCTTGTCGGCGGGGGCACGGGCAGCGGTACGGGCAGCGGTACGAGCGGCGGTACGAGCGGGACCGCGGCCGGTCCGGAGGCCCCGGACGAAGGCCAGGGCCCGCCGCAGCGGGGTGGGCGGCGGGGTGCGCTCGGCGCCCCGGGCGAAGTAGCGCTCGACGTAGTACTGGCCGATCGACAGCACGGTGGTCAGCAGCACGTACCAGACGGTGGCGACCATCAGCAGCGGCACCACCCGGCCGGTGCGGCCGTAGACGACCTGCACCTGGTAGAAGAGCTCGCCGATGGCCATCACATAGACCACCGAGGTGCCCTTGAAGAGCGAGATCACCTCGTTGGCGGCGGCCGGCAGGATGCCGCGCATCGCCTGGGGGAGCACGATCCGCCAGGCCTGGCGCCAGCGCGGGACGCCGAGCGCGGCGGCGGCCTCGCGCTGGCCGGCGTCGACGGAGATGATGCCGCCGCGGATGATCTCGGCGGCGAACGCGGCCTGGTGCAGGCCGAGGCCGAGCACGGCGGCGCCGATCGCGCCGAGCACGCCGACCGTCTCGAAGTCCGCGAAGGTCGGGCCGAACGGGATGCCGACGCCGAACCGCTTGTAGAGATAGGACAGGTTGAACCAGAAGACCAGCTGGACGATGAGCGGGATGGACCGGAACGCCCAGACGTAGGCCCAGGCGATGGACTGCAGGACCGCGCTGCGGGACAGCCGCATCGCGGCCACCACGGCGCCCAGCAGAAAGCCCAGCACGGTGCCGTAGAAGGTGAGTTCGAGGGTGCGGCCGACGGCCCGCAGGATGGTGTCGGCGGAGAAGAAGAGCCGGAAGGTGGCCCAGTCCCAGCCCGGGTTGGTGGCCAGCCCGTGGGCGAACTGGGCCAGGACGACGAGCGCGGCGAGGCCGGCCGCCCAGCGCCAGGGGTGCCGGGCGGGGACGGTCCGGAGCCCGGCCAGCTCACCCAGGTCGAGGGCGGCGGCCGGTCTGGCCGCCGGTTTGACCAGGGGGCCGGTCGCGGTGGTGACGGTCATGGTGGGATTCCTCCAGGAGACCTGACGCAGGGGGGCCCGAAGCCCGGACAGGGGATCACGCGTGCTCGGGCGGGCTGATCAGGGACTCCTTGATGGCCGAGTCGGCGACTCCCCACTTCGCGAGGATCCGCTCGTACGTCCCGTCCTTGATCAGCTGGTTGACGGCCGCCTGGAACGCGGGGGTGAGCGTGGAGCCCTTCTTGAAGGCGAAGCCGACGTCCAGACGGTGGAACTCACCGAGGAACCTCGTCCCGGACGCCTCCTGCGCGGCCTGGTAGCGCAGGCCGTTGATGGTGGACATCGAGATGTCCACCCGGCCCTGCTGGAGGCTGGTCAGCGCGGCGCCGGTGTCACTGAACGCCTTCACCTCGTACGGCTTCCTGCCCGCGTCGGTGCAGACGTTCTTCCTGCTGTTGAGCGTGGTCTCGAAGGTGGTGCCGGCACCGGTGCCGATGGTCAGGCCGCAGAGCTGGAGCAGGTCGGTGACCGGCTGAATGGTGGTGTTGTCCTTCTTGACCGCGAAGCCCTGGCCGTCGTCGATGTAGGTGACGAAGTCGATGGTCTTCAGCCGGGCCGTGGTGACGCCGAAGTTGCCGGTGCCGACGTCGAACTTGCCGCTGCCGAGGGCGGGCAGGATGGTCTCGAACGCGGCCTCCTCGCGCTGCACGGTCAGGCCGAGCACCCTGGCCACCGCGTCGGTGAAGTCGATGTCGATCCCGGCCGCCTTCTTGGTGGCCTGGTCGGCGTAGAACGCGCCGGGCGGGGTGCCGAACGAGGACCCGAACTTCACCGTGCCGGAGGTGCGGACGTCCTCCGGCAGCAGCGCGGCGGCGGCGTCCGACCTGGCGATCCCGGAGACGATGTCCTGCGTGGCGGCGGCGAGCGCCTCGCCGCCGCCACCCGGCCGGGCGGCGATCTTCGGGTCCGAGCCGCACGCGGCCAGCGCCAGGACCGGCAGCAGGGCGGTGGCCGCGTACAGGCGGCGGACGATGGTGGTTCTCACGGGAGTCGGTGCCTTTCGGGGGTTCGGACGGTGCGGCCGGGCAGGTGCTTCTCGAACGGCAGCGGGCCGATGGTCAGCGGGTCGGCCGTGACGTCGAAGAGCGGGGTGTAGCCGGTCGCCAGGTAGAGGCCCTTGGCCTCCGGCTGGCGTGGCCCGGTGGTGAGGTAAATACGGGTGTAGCCGGCCGCCTCGGCGGCCCGTTCCAGCTCCGTCAGGACCCTGCGGGCCAGGCCCCGGCGGCGGTGTGCGGAGTGCGTCCACATCCGCTTCAGCTCGGCGGTCCGCTGGTCGTACCGCTTGTACGCGCCCCCCGCCACCGGCTCGCCGTCCTCCAGCAGGAGCAGCAGGACGCCGGCCGGCTCCGCGAAGGCGTCCTTCGGGTAGCGGGTCATCTCCTGGTGGGCGTCCGCTCCGTACCGGCTGACGTACTCGTGGGTGAGTTCGCGCAGCAGCGGCTCGACCAGCGGGTCGTCGATGGTGACCCGGCGGACCTCGACGGCCAGGCCGGTACGGCTCACGCCTGCACCGCGATCAGCTGGTGGCGGTCGCGCTCGGCCCGGGCCGCCTTCGCGACGCAGGACGCGGTCGGCCGGTGGACCAGCGGGATCTGGAGCTTGTCGGGCATGGTGACTGACCTTTCGGGTTGTGCGGACATCCGGTGGACCGCGGGTGGGCCGGGGCCGGAGCAGGCCATGGCGGAGCCGGACGCGGCACGCGAGGCGCGGAACACGGCTGCGCGGCGGCGACGGTGAAGGGGTGAAGGTGCAGGCGACGGTGGCGGAATCGGTGACCGGGGAACTGCCGGAGCGCAGTGGGGAGGAGGGCGAAGCGGAAGGCGGCAGCGTGCGCCTGATCAGCCGTCAGCGGTGGACGGCTTCCCGGCCCGCGTCGGGGCACCGAGGGAGGGGTCTCCGAGAGGAGAGCAGGGCCGGCTGGGCGGCCCGCTGCCGGGTCAGCCGCGACACGCCGCGGACCACACCCGACCGAAGTCGATGTGGTCGCGGGTGACCAGGGGCTGCTCGGCGTACATGGCCCCAAGTTGAACAGCCGCCGATGCGGTACGTCAACCACCCTCCATTACCGCTCTGTTGCGATCTCCTGTCGCCCCGCGACCCTGTCATCCCGCCCTTGACACGCGCCGATCGAGCATGCGTACGATCACAGCGGAGTGCAGTGCAGTGCCGGCCGCGTTGAGGGACGCGGGCCGGTGCGACGGCAGTACGTGACCACACCCGTACCTCCCCGCCTGCCCGCACCTCCAGCCTGGAGTCCTCCTCATGGCCACCCCGCAGGACGTCCTCCCCGCACCCGCCCTCCGCAAGAGCACCGGACCCACCGCCGACCCCGCCGCCGACCCCGCCACCGGTCCCGCCGAGGCCCGGATCGTCGCCCGCCGCCGCCCCGGGCAGTGGGTCTCCGCCGCCGTCGCCCTGCTGCTGTTCGCGATGGCCGTCAGCTCGGCGATCCGCAACGACGCCTTCCAGTGGGACGTGGTGGCCGACTGGTTCACCGCCACCTCCGTCCTGAACGGCCTCACCCTCACCCTCTGGCTGACCGCCGTCACCCTCACCCTCGGCTTCGTCCTCGGCACCCTGCTCGCCACCATGCGGCTCTCCACCAACCCGGTGCTGCGCACACTCAGCTGGGTCTACATCTGGATCTTCCGCTCCACCCCGCCCCTGGTGCAGCTGCTCCTCTTCTTCAACATCGGCGCGCTCTACCCGACCCTCGGCCTCGGCATCCCGTTCGGCCCGGAGTTCGTCACCGTCAAGACCGTCAACCTGATCGGCCCCACCCTCACCGCCGTGATCGGCCTCACCCTGCTGGAGGCCGCGTACGCCGCCGAGGTGGTGCGCGGCGGCATCCTCTCGGTCGACCGCGGCCAGCTGGAGGCCGCCTCCGCGCTCGGGCTGAGCCGTTGGCGGGTGCTGCGCCGGATCGTCGTCCCCCAGGCGATGCGCTCGATCGTGCCGACCGCGGGCAACATGCTGATCGGCGCGCTCAAGGGCACCAGCATCATCAGCGTGCTGGCCGTCTCCGACCTGCTGTACTCGGTGCAGCTGGTCTATCTGCAGAGCTACCAGGTCATCCCGATGCTGCTGGTCGCCACCATCTGGTACATCGTGATCACCACCGTTCTCTCCATCGGCCAGTACTACGTCGAGCGCCACTACGCCAAGGGCGCCACCCGCGAGGGCCTGCCGCCCACCCCGCTGCAGCGGGCCCGCGCCGCCTACCGCCGGCTGCGCACCGCCGCCGACGCCGATGCCGATGCCGATGCCACCGACGCCGCTGCCGTCGCCGGCCGGGCCGCCGGGGAGGCCCGGTGAACACCCTGGTGATCGTCGGCGCCGGGCCACGGGGCACCGGGCTGCTGGAGCGGATCGCCGCCAACGCGGCCGAACTGCTGCCCGCCCGGCGGCCGTTGCACATCCACCTGGTCGACCCCCACCCGCCCGGCGGCGGCCGGATCTGGCGCTACGACCAGTCCCCGCTGCTGCGGATGAACTCGATGGCCGAGGACGTCACGATGTTCACCGACGAGAAGTCCACCATCGAGGGGCCGGTCCGCCCCGGCCCCTCGCTCGCCGAATGGGCCGCCCGCAGCGAGGAGTTCGCGCCCTACCAGGAGATACCCGACCCCGGCGTCCGGGCCGAGCTGCGCACCCTCGCGCCCACCGACTTCCCCACCCGCCGGGCCCAGAGCGCCTATCTGGACTGGGTGTTCCGGCGCGCCGTGGCCGACCTGCCGCCGCAGGTCACCGTCACCGTGCACCGGGACACCGTCCGCCGGATCGAGGGCCCCGGCGACGGGCCGCAACTGGTCCACCTCGGCGACCGGGTGCTCACCGCCGACCAGGTCGTGCTCACCCTCGGCCACCTCGACTCCGCGCCACACCCCCGGTACGCCGCCGACGCCGACTTCGCCGCCCGGCACGGCCGCTTCCACCTCCCGCCCGCCTTCTCCGCCGACGCCGACCTCTCCGGCATCGCACCCGGCGAACGGCTCGTCCTGCGCGGTTTCGGCCTGGCCTTCGTCGACCTCGTCGCCCTGCTCACCGAGGGCCGCGGCGGCCGTTTCGAGGAGACCGCCGACGGCCTGGCCTACCGCCCCTCCGGCCGCGAGCCGGTGATCCACGTCGGCTCCCGGCGCGGCGTGCCGTACCACTCCAAGACCGGCTACCGCCTCCAGGGCCCGCCCGCCCCGCTCCCCCGCTACTTCGACGCCACCGCCGTGGACACCGTCCTCGCCCGCCCCGGCCCGCTCGAACTACGGCGCGACTTCTGGCCGTTGATGGCCAAGGACATCGGCTTCGGCCACTACCACGAGCTGTTCCACGCCCACCCCGAACGCACCGCGCTGCCCTGGCCGGAGTTCCTGGCCGGGTACGACCGGCACGACTGGTACTCCCCCGAGCTCGGCGAGCTGGTCGCCGCGGCCGTCCCCGACCCGGCCGACCGGCTGGACTTCGAACGGCTGGACTTCCCGCTGGCCGGCCTCGAACTCGGCTCGGCCGAGGAGCTCCAGCGGCACCTGCGCGACTACATCACCGCCGACGCCGACCGCCGCGCCGACCCCGCCCACAGCGCCGACCTCGGCGCCTTCCTCGCCCTGCTCTCGCTCTTCGGGCAGGTGCCCCGCATCCTCGCCTCCGGCCGGCTCACCGCCCGCTCGGTCGGCGAGGAGGTGGACGAGTGGTTCTTCGGCTACTTCAGCTACCTCGCCTCCGGCCCGCCCGGCTTCCGGCTGCGCCAGTTGCTCGCGCTCTCCGAGGCGGGCGTGGTCCGCTTCCTCGGCGCGGGCGTCCGGGTGGAGCGGGACGAGACCACCGGCACCTGGCGGGCCTCCGGCGCCACCGTGCCCGGCCACACCGTCACCGCCACCGCCCTGGTCGAGGCGTACCTGCCCAGGCACGCCCTGGCCCGTACCCGCGACCCGCTGCTGGCCGGGCTGCACCGTGCCGGGCGGATCGTCGAGGAGGTGGTCGCGGACGAGGAGTACACCCACCGCTCCGGGCTGCTCACCATCGCCCCCGGTGACAGCCGCGTCCTGGACCCGGCCCTGGACGGCGCCCCGCACCCGCGCCGCACCGCCCTCGGTCCGCACACCAGCCTCCGCGCGGCCGCCGCCTTCGCCCGCCCGCGCACCGACTCCCCCGGCTTCCGCCAGAACGACGCCGCCGCCCGCACCCTGCTCCGCGCCCTCGCCGGGACCCAGGCAGCCGCCCTGGCCGCCTGAGCCGCCGGGGAGCCGGGCCGCCGGGGAGCGGCGCCGCCGCCGAAGCCCGTACCGGGCCCGCGCCCGGCCCTGCCCCCGGCCACCCGCCGGGTGGAAGGATGGGGCGCGGGCCCGCACCGGCGCGCGGCCCGGACGAGCCGGAGGAGAGCGGTCATGGCCAAGCAGGCCCCGCAGAGCGATCCCGCGCAGGACGCCCCCCAGGTGTCGGCGCCCCACCACGCGGCGGCCGGGCTGCCCGCGGTCGGCCACAGTCTGCGGATGGCCGCCGAGCAGATGGGCACCCGCCGAACCCTCGCCACCCTGCGCAAGGTCAACCAGCCGGACGGCTTCGACTGCCCCGGCTGCGCCTGGCCGGAGCCCGGCAGGACGCACACCGCCGAGTTCTGCGAGAACGGCGCCAAGGCCGTCGCTGAGGAGGCCACCGAGCGGCGGATAACCG
This sequence comes from Kitasatospora sp. NPDC088548, assembly GCF_044753005.1. Lineage (NCBI taxonomy): Bacteria > Bacillati > Actinomycetota > Actinomycetes > Kitasatosporales > Streptomycetaceae > Kitasatospora > Kitasatospora sp. NPDC088548. The sequence goes on along the minus strand of NZ_JBIVMI010000014.1, from coordinate 9,001 downwards.
CCGAGTTCTTCGCCGCCCACCCGGTGGCCGAACTCGCCGGGCGCTCCGGCTACTGGCTCGGCCAGCAGGGCCGGCTCACCCGGCCGATGCTGCTCGACGAGGGCGCCACCCACTACGTCCCGGTCTCCTGGGACGACGCCATCGGGATCGTCGCCGAGGAGCTGCGCGCCCTGGACACCCCGAACGGCGCCGCCTTCTACACCTCCGGCCGGACCAGCAACGAGGCCGCCTTCGCCTACCAGCTGCTCGCCCGCCGCCTCGGCACCAACAACCTGCCGGACTGCTCCAACATGTGCCACGAGTCGTCCGGTTCGGCGCTCACCGAGACGCTCGGCATCGGCAAGGGCAGCGTCAGTCTGAAGGACCTCTACCAGGCCGACCTGATCATCGTGGCCGGCCAGAACCCGGGCACCAACCACCCCCGGATGCTCTCCGCCCTGGAGCGGGCCAAGCGCGCCGGCGCGACCGTCGTCAGCGTCAACCCGCTGCCCGAGGCCGGCCTCGAACGGTTCAAGAACCCGCAGCACGCCCGCGGCCTGGTCGGCCACGGCACCAAGCTGACCGACCTCTTCCTGCAGATCCGGCTCGGCGGCGACCTCGCCCTGTTCCGCGCCCTCAACCAGCTGATCCTGGAGGCGGACGGCGGCGTGGACCGGGCGTTCGTCGATGAGCACTGCCACGGCTTCGAGGAGTTCGCCGCCGAGGCCCGGACCACCGACCGCGCCGAGGTGCTGGCCGCCACCGGCCTGCCCTGGGAGCAGATCGAGGAGCTGGGCCGGCTGGTGCTGGCCTCCCGGAAGGTCATCGTCTGCTGGGCGATGGGCCTCACCCAGCACAAGCACGCCGTGCCGACCATCCGCGAGGTGGTCAACTTCCTGCTGCTGCGCGGCAACGTCGGCCGGCCGGGCGCCGGGGTCTGCCCGGTCCGCGGGCACAGCAATGTGCAGGGCGACCGGACGATGGGCATCTTCGAGCGGCCGTCCACCGCCTTCCTGGACGCGCTCGGCAAGGAGTTCGGCTTCGAACCGCCGCGCGCGCACGGCCTCGACTCGGTGGACACCATCCGCGCGATGCGCGACGGCCGGGTGAAGGTGTTCTTCGCGATGGGCGGCAACTTCGTCGCGGCCACCCCGGACACCGAGGTCACCGAGGCGGCGATGCGCCGCTGCCGGCTGACCGTGCACGTCTCCACCAAGCTCAACCGCTCGCACGTGGTGACCGGCGCCCGGGCGCTGATCCTGCCCACCCTCGGCCGCACCGACCGGGACATCACGGCCAGGGGCGCCCAGTTCGTCAGCGTCGAGGACTCGATGGGCCAGGTGCACTCCTCGCGCGGCGGCCTGCGCCCGCCCGCGCCGGGCCTGCTCTCCGAGGTGGCGATCGTCTGCCGGCTGGCCCGCGCCGTGCTCGGGCCGCAGGACAGCGTGCCGTGGGAGGACTTCGCCACCGACTACGACACCCTGCGGGACCGGATCGCCCGGGTGGTGCCGGGCTTCGAGAACTTCAACGACCTGGTCCGCCGGCCCGGCGGCTTCACCCTGCCGCACGGCCCGCGCGACTCCCGGACCTTCCCGACCGCGACCGGCCGGGCCAACTTCAGCGTCAACCCGCTCACCGCGCCCGAGGTGCCGGCCGGCCGGCTGCTGCTCCAGACGCTGCGCTCGCACGACCAGTACAACACCACGATCTACGGCCTGGACGACCGCTACCGCGGCATCACCGGCGGCCGCCGGGTGGTCCTGGTGAACCCCGCCGACGCCGCCGAACTCGGCCTGCCCGAGAGCGGGTACGTCGACCTGGTCGGCGAGTGGAAGGACGGCGTGGAGCGCCGCGCCCCGCACTTCAAGGTGGTCCACTACCCGGTGGCCCGGGGCGGCGCGGCCGCGTACTACCCGGAGACCAATGTGCTGGTGCCGCTGGACTCCACCGCCGACATCAGCAACACCCCGACCTCGAAGGCCGTGGTGATCCGCTTCGAGCCGGACAGCGGCGCCCGCTGAGCCCGCCGGGCCCGGGGCCCGAGCCCCGGGCCCCGGGCGGGCCGGTCAGTTCTGGTTGGCCGGCAGGGTGCCGGTGGCGCCGGCCGTGGCGGACGCGGCCGACGACCCCTTGCCGGACGGCGAGCCGGTGCCCGTGGGCGCCTGGGTCCCCGTGCCGGACGGCGTCGTCCCCGTCGGGGTGCCGGTGGGAGTGTCGGTCGGCGAATCGGTGGGCGTCCCGGTCGGGGTGCCGGTGCTCGGCGTACCGGTGGGCGTCCCCGTCGGGGTGCCGGTCGGCGTCGTGGTGGGCGTCCCGCTCGGGGTGCCGGTGGGCGTGGACGGCTGGCCCGGCGTCGCCGGGTCGGTCGGCGTCGTGCCGGGCGCCGGAGTGCCGGGGGCCGGCGTCCCCGGAGCGGGCGTGCCCGGCGCCGGGGTGCCGGGCGTGGCCGGGACCTGGTTGGCCGGGCTCGGGGCGATCGGGGTCACCGAGTCCCAGCCGGCCGGGAGGTCCGGCACCTTCCAGGCGCCGCCCTGCTCGTCCGAGGCGGTCTCCGGGTCCGGCCGGACGGCGCCGAGGATCGGCATCGAACCGATCGGCGACACCTTGATGACGGCGCCGGGCCGGGGTGCCTGGACGACCAGCCCGCCGCCGATGTACATCGCGACGTGGGTGGCGCCCTCGAAGTAGATGACCAGGTCGCCGGGGCGCATCTGGTTCAGCGGGATGTGCTGGAGCTGGGCCCACTGCTCCTGGCTGGTGCGCGGGATCGGCCGCCCGGCGTGCAGCCAGGCCTGCGAGGTGAGGCCCGAGCAGTCGAAGACGTCCGGCCCGGCGCCGCCCCACACGTACGGCTTGTTGAGCTGCGCCAGCGCGTACGTGATGGCGGCTCGGCCGGCCAGCGAGGGGGTGCGCTCGCCCTTGCCGAGCACGCCGGAGGCGAGGAAGGCCAGCTGGGCCTCGTCGGCCTTGGCCTTCTCCAGCTTCTCCAGCTCGGCGCGCTGGGCGCCGGTCAGCGAGGAGACCAGTTGCTCGACGGCGGTCAGGTCGGTGGCGACCTTGGCCTTGGCGGCGTCCTGCTGGGCGGCCAGCGCCTGGGAGTCCTTGAGCGCGTCCTCGTTCTGCTTCCGCAGCCCGGTGAGCGCGTCGCGGTCGGACTTGAGCCGGTCCAGGAAGTCGGACTGCGAGCGGCTGGCGGTGGCGAGCAGCTCGGCGATGGTGACCGCCTCGTACGGGTCCTTGGAGAGCAGCAGTTCGGCGTAGGCGGAGGCGGCGCCGTTGCGGTACTGGGCGGCGGCGAGCTGGGCGGCCACGTCGGTGCCGGCGTCCACCTGCTTCTGCTGGCGCTCCAGCCGGCCCTGGAGGTCGGCGAGCGCGGCCTGCTGCTCGGCGACCCTGGCGACGGAGGCGTTGTACTGCTCGGTGGCCGCCTCGGCGCCCTTGTACAGCTCGTGCAGCTGGTCGAGCAGCGGGCCGAGGGTGGCCTTGGCGTCGGCCAGCGGGTCGGTACCGGGGACGGTGACCGGGGCGCCGACGCCCGGGCCGCCCGGGTCGGGGGCGGCGTACGCGGCCTGGGTGGCCAGTGGCAGGGCGAGCGCGGCGGCCGCGAGCACGGCTCCGCAGCGCAGGGCGGCCCGCACCCACGGTCGTACGCCCGTCGACTCCGTGCGTTGTGCAGCCCCGCCCATGGGTTCGTCCTCCCCGCCCCTGCCCGACGCCCGGGGTCCCCGGACCCCGCCGATCCTGCCATGGGTTACTCGCCGGAAACAGGCCGCACCAGGACCGGCTGATGAATTCTCCGTTCATCTGTGAGACAGGTCTCAGCAAACCGGAGCGAACCAGGATTTTCTCCACTAATGTCCAGCTCAGCACGGGCAGGGACACCCTGCGGCAAGGCGCTGGAAACCCGAGGGACACTCACGGAACCACGATTCCCGACCCAGTTCACCTTCCGTTTACCAAGCGTCCCTACCGTCGCGACCGACACCAACGTCCGTGCGACAACTACGACGATTGTTTGGGTATGGAACACATCTCGTTCCTGGTAGCCGTTGTGATCATCACGGCACTCGCCTTCGACTTCACCAACGGCTTCCACGACACCGCCAACGCGATGGCCACCTCCATCGCCACGGGAGCCCTCCGCCCGAAGGTCGCAGTCACCATCGCGGCCGTCCTCAACTTCGCGGGCGCGTTCCTCTCCGTGAAGGTCGCCACCACCATCTCCGGCGGCATCGTCAACGAGAAGGCCGGCATCCATCCCGAGATCATCTTCGCCGCGCTGGTCGGCGCGATCCTGTGGAACCTGCTCACCTGGCTGAGAGGTCTGCCGTCCAGTTCCTCGCACGCGCTCTACGGCGGCCTGATCGGCGCCACCGTGGTCGGCGTCGGCGTCAACGGGGTCAACTTCGACACCGTGCTCAGCAAGATCCTGATCCCGGCGATCGCCTCCCCGCTGGTCGCGGGCCTGGCCTCGTGGGGCGCCACCAAGCTGGCGTACGCGATCACCCGCAAGAGCGACGGCAAGACCGTCACCAAGGGCTTCAAGACCGGCCAGATGTTCTCCTCCTCGCTGATCTCGCTGGCGCACGGCACCAACGACGCCCAGAAGACGATGGGCATCATCACCCTGACGCTGGTCTCGGTCGGCGCCCTGCCCAAGGGCGCGCTGCCCCCCACCTGGGTGATCATCTCGGCCGGTGCGGCCATCGCGCTCGGCACCTACATGGGCGGCTGGCGGATCATCCGCTCGATGGGCAAGGGGCTGGCGGACATCCAGGCGCCGCAGGGCTTCGCCTCCGAGTCGGCCGCCGCGACCGTCATCCTGACCTCCTCGCACATGGGCTTCGGCCTCTCCACCACCCAGGTCTGCTCGGGCGGCATCATGGGCGCCGGCCTCGGCGGCCCGAAGGGCGAGCTGCGCTGGAGCCTGGTCCGCCGCATGGTCTACACCTGGGGCCTGACCCTGCCCGCGGCCGCCGCGGTGGCGGGCGGCGCGGCCTTCCTGGTCGAGCAGGGCACCTGGGGCGTGGTCGTGGCCGGCGCCGCCCTGGTGGCCGGCTCGGGCGCGATGTGGCTCGTCTCGCGCCGCCAGCCGGTCGACGCGGACAACGTCAACGACATCACCCCGGTCGAGGTCGCCCCGGCCCCCGCGCCCGCCACCCCCACCCCCGCCTCGACCACGGTCGCGGCCTGAGCGCCGCAGGCTGAGGAGCACACACCATGCACATCAAGTGGAACGCCCTGGCCCAGACCGCCGGTGTCAGCTTCGGCATCACCGTCGCCGTGGTCTCCGTCTTCGCGCTCGGCATCCTGGCGCTCTCCCGCCGCGAGGCCGTGACGGCCCGGCACGCGGACACGGACGCCCCGGCCGCCGGCGGCAGCGGCCGGCTGGCGCTGGCCGGCGCGTACGCCTGCTTCGGCGTCTGCGCGGCGGCCGTCGTCTACGGGCTGACGCTGATCGCCGGCAAGTAGCACCGGCCGTACGGCCGGGAAGGAGAGGGGCCGGGGAGTGGAATCACCACTCCCCGGCCCCTCTCCTCATCCCGCCGTCCCGACGCCGTCCGGCCGGTCGGCCGCCCCGGGCTCAGTCCTGCTGCGAGGTGCGCAGCGCGGTCTCCCGGATGAACAGCACCGTGATGAAGGCCAGCAGCGCGAACGGCGCCGCGACCAGGAACACCACGCCCACACCGTGCCCGAAGGCGTCCGTCACCAGCGGGACGACCGGGGCGGGCAGCTTGTGCAGGTCCGGGATGCCGCCACCGCCGGCGCCGGCGGCCGGGATGTGCGCGGCGGTGAGGTTCTCCGTCAGGTAGTGGCCGACCCTGTTGTTCATCAGGGCGCCGAGCGCGGAGACGCCCATCGCACCGCCCATGGTGCGGAAGAAGGTGACCACCGAGCTGGCCGCGCCGAGCTCGCTCCGCGCCACCGTGTTCTGCACCGCCAGGACGAGGTTCTGCATGGTCAGGCCGAGGCCGACGCCGGTGATGGCCATGTAGAGCGAGAGCAGCCCGTAGTGGGTGTCGGCCCGGACGGTGCCGAGCAGGGCGAAGCCGATCGCCAGCAGCAGGGTGCCGGAGACGAGGTACGCCTTCCACTTGCCGTACTTGGTGATCATCTTTCCGGCCACGGTGGAGGAGACGGCCAGGCCGAGGATCATCGGCAGGGTCATCAGGCCGGCGATGGTCGGGGACTTCTCCCGGGCCAGCTGGAAGTACTGGCTGAGGAAGGTGGTCGCGCCGTACATCCCGATGCCGACCAGCACGCTGGCGACCGCCGCCAGGGTGACGGTGCGGTAGCGGAAGAGGTGCGGCGGGATGATCGGCTCGGCGGCCCGGCGCTCGATCACCACGGCCAGGGCGCCCAGCGCCAGGCCGCCGCCGACCATGGCCGCGGTCTGCCAGGAGAGCCAGGCGTAGTTCTTGCCGGCCAGCGTGATCCAGATCATCAGCAGGCTGACGGCGCCGGTGATGACCAGCGCGCCCAGGTAGTCGATCTTCACCTTGCGTTTGACCACCGGCAGCTTGAGGGTGCGCTGCAGCACCAGGATCGCGGCCAGCGCGAACGGGATGCCGACGTAGAAGCACCAGCGCCAGCCCAGCCAGGAGGTGTCCACGATGACGCCGCCGATCAGCGGCCCGCCGATGGTGGCCAGGGCGAAGACGGCGCCGAAGTAGCCGCTGTACCGGCCGCGCTCACGCGGCGGGACCATCGCCGCCAGGCAGATCTGGGCCAGCGCGGTGACACCGCCGGCGCCGATGCCCTGGAGGGCGCGGCAGGCGATCAGCTGTCCGGTGTTCTGGGAGAGACCGGCCAGCGCCGAGGAGGCGATGTAGATCACCAGGGCGATCTGCAGCAGCAGCTTCTTGCTGGCGAGGTCGGAGAGCTTGCCCCAGATCGGGGTGGAGGCGGTGAGCGTGAGCAGGGTGGCGGTGATCACCCAGGTGTAGGCGGACTGACCGCCGTGCAGGTCGGTGAGGATCCGCGGCAGCGCGTTGGAGACGACCGTCGACGAGAGCACGGCCACGAAGAGACCGAGCAGCAGGCCGGAGAGCGCCTCCATCACCTGCCGGTGCGTCATGGGCTGGTCGTCGGCGGTGGCGGCTCCGGTCGCGGCGTGGGTGGTGACGGTCATCTGGGTCCTTCTGCGGGGTACGGGGGATGCGAGAAATCGTTGCCTTAAGCAACCATAGGGGCGATGGTTGACTAAGGCAACTTTCTTCAAGCCCAAGTAAAGTCCCGCCGTACGACCCCGCCCCGGCCGGCGCCGGGGCCCCCGCAGCGGCTCAGGGCGCGACGGCCTCCCCGACCACGTCGTTGAAGCGGTGCAGCAACTCGGCGAAGCGGACCACGTCCTCCTCGGACCAGTTCTCCATCAGCTCCCGCACCCGCTTCACCCGGACGTCCCGGGCGCCCAGGTAGCGCCGCCGCCCGTCCTCGGTCAGCGAGACCAGCGCGGCCCGGCGGTCCTGCGGATCCGCCTCCCGGGACACCAGACCCAGCTCCTCCAGCGCCCTGATCTGCCGGCTCACCGTGGCCTTGCCCACAGCGAAGTGCACGCCGACGTCCGTCACCCGCACCCGGCCGGCCTGCTCGATGTAGCCGAGCATGCTGTACGCCATGCCCTCCAGCCGGGGATGGACCCGGCGGGACAGCTCCGCCACCCGGGCCCGGCCCCGCCGGAACATCAGCGCGACCTCGCGCTCCACCGCCAGCAGGGGATCTTCGTCACTCACCGTATTCGCCGCACTCACCGCGCCAGTATCCCGCAGGCCACCCCGGGCCGGACCCGGCGCGGGATGACAAACAACCTAACTAGTTGATGGTATGAAGTATCCGTTTTTCCCTCATACACAAGGAGATGTCGATGGCCGCCCCAGGGCAGGGACTCGTCGCCGAACTCAAGGGAGCGGTCACCCCGCGCGCGGCGCTGATGGTGATTGCCGTGCTCCTTCTCCAATTCGGCTTCATCACCTCGTACGTCGGGGCGCTGCACGAGCCGACCCCGCACAACCTGTCGATCGCGGTGGTCGCCCCGCCGCAGGTCTCCCCCAAGCTGGTCGAGGCGCTGGACTCGGTGCCGAACGACGCCGTCCGGGCCGTCACCGCGCCCGACGCGCAGACCGCCACCGAGCAGCTCAAGGACCAGAAGATCTACGCCGCGCTGGTGGTGAACCCGGCCGGCACCGAGGACACCCTGCTGGTCGGCAACGCCCGCGGCCCGGCGGCCGCCAAGGCCGCCGAGTCGGTCGTCACCGGCCTGAACAAGGCGCAGGGCCGGACGGTCGTGACCCAGGACGTGGCACCGCTGGCCAAGGGCGACACCAACGGCCTCTCCTCCTTCTACCTGGTGATCGGCTGGTGCGTGGGCGGCTACCTGGTCGCCTCGATCCTCGGCATCAGCGCCGGCTCGCTGCCCGCCAACCCGCACCGGGCGCTGATCCGGCTCGGCACCCTGGCGCTCTACTCGATCGCGGCCGGCATCGGTGGCGCGGTGATCGTCGGACCGGCCCTGAACGCGCTGCCCGGATCGTTCTGGGGCCTCTCCGCCCTGGGCGCCCTGGTGGTGTTCGCGGTCGGCGCGGTCACCATGGCACTGGAGTGCCTGTTCGACATCATCGGCATCGGTGTCGCGGTGCTGCTCTTCGTGGTGCTCGGCAACCCCAGCGCGGGCGGGGTCTTCCCGCCGCCGATGATGCCGCCGTTCTGGCGGGCCATCGGGGCGTGGATCCCGAACGGCGCGGGCACCGACGCGGCCCGCTCGATCGCCTACTTCGGCGGCACCAACCTGGGCATGCCCCTGCTGGTCCTCGCCGTCTGGGCGCTGGCCGGCGTCGGAATCACCTTCCTCGCCGTGCTGCGCAAGCCGCGCTACGGCCGCGAGATAGTGCACGCGTAGGGCGCCAGGGCCTGTCAGACAAGCCCTAGTCCCAATGCCGGTGACTTTGTGGTCGGTGTCTCGTTGGTTGTGGTGTGGCGAGGGTGGGGCAGGTCAAGTCGCCTGCGGATGAGCGGATATCGGACC